>NZ_JBSGBN010000060.1:0-57836 GCF_053601275.1 Streptomyces sp. NPDC004752
CACCCGGTCAAGGGCGGCCACGGCGACCACGACCGCCCGCCGGGCCCGCCGGGCGCACTCCGTGACGACGGCGGGCAGCTCCCGGCCGCCACCGCCGACGAACACGGCGTCGGGGTCGGGGAGCCCGGCGAGCACGGCCGGCGCCGTCCCGTGCACCACCCGTACGTCGACGCCGTGCGCCGCCGTGTTGGCCCGGATCCGCTCGACGCCGTCCGCGCTCTTCTCGACCGCCACGGCGGCGGCGCCGAGCCGCGCGCACTCCACCGCCACCGAACCGGAGCCCGCGCCGACGTCCCACACCAGGTCGCCCAGGCGCGGGCCGAGCCGGGCCAGGGCCAGCGCCCGCACCTCGAACTTGGTGATCATCGAATCGCGGTGGGCGAACTCGGCCTCGTCCAGGGCCCACCGGGACGGCCGGGCGTCCGGCCCGGCCACCGTCCGCGCCGCACCCGGCGCCCGGGACTCGTCCAGGCAGAGGACCACGCTCACCGCCGCGCCCCAGTCCCGGGCGGCGGCCTCGGCGGGCGTGACCCGCTCCACCCGCTCACCGGCCGGGTCGCCGAGCGCGCTCGCCACGACGAGGACCCGGTCCGCGGCGCCGAGCGCGGCCCCCAGCTCGGCGGGCCCCGCGCCCGGCCCGGTCAGCACGGCCACCTTGGGATGCGCCCGGCAGGCATTGACGGCGGTGCGCAGCGCACGCCCGTGCGCGCTGACCACGACCGCGTCGTCCCAGGACAGCCCGATGCGTGCGAACGCCGTCGCGACCGACGAGACACCGGGCCGCACATCGAGCAGCCCGGACCCGAACCGCTCGGCCAGCGCCCGCACGATCCCGAAGAACCCCGGATCCCCGGAGGCCAGCACCACGACCGGCCGGGCCGCCTCGACATACCCCGCGATGGTGTCGAGGGCGCGTCCGAGCGACCCGAGCACCAGCCGTTCGGCCCCGCCCGGCAGGCGTACGGAGTCCAGATGCCGCCGCCCGCCCACGATCAGCGCGGCACCGGCCAGGGCGTCCTGCCGGACCGGCGCCCCCGTACCCGTGCCCACGACGGTGATCAGCGGTGTCATGTGGTCGCGCCCCGCTCGCGCAGCGCCCTGCGGGCCTCGGGATCGGCCCTGCGGAAGCCGTGGAAGTGACCGGGATGGTAGAGGTGCGAGCGGGTGCCGTGCGCGTCCAGGGCCGGGCCGACCAGGAAGAGCGTGTGCTTCCACAGCCGGTGCTCCTTGACCGTCTCCTCCAGCGTGCCGACCGTGCAGCGCACCACCAGCTCCTCGGGCCAGGTCGCCTGGTACGCGACCACCACCGGCGTGCTGGTCGGATAGCCGCCCTCCAGCAGTTCCCGCACCAACTGCCCGCTGCGCGCGGCGGACAGGAAGACCGCCATGGTCGTGCCGTGCCGGGCGAACTCGCGCACCTCCTCCCCGGGCGGCATCGGGGTCTTGCCCCCACCGAGCCGGGTGAGCACGACCGACTGCGCCACCTCGGGGACGGTCAGCTCGCGCCGCGCGATCGCGGCGACCGCGGAGAACGCGGAGACGCCGGGCACGACCTCCGTCTCGATCCCGATCTCCGCGCACCGGTCGAGCTGTTCCTGGGTGCCGCCCCACAGCGCCGGGTCGCCGGAGTGGACGCGCGCGACCCGCAGCCCTTCGGCATGGGCCTGCCGGTAGACGGCGACGACGTCCTCCAGCGCCAGGGCCGCCGAGTCCAGGATCCGCGCGTCCTCGCGGGCGTGGTCGAGGACCTCCGCCTGGACCAGGCTGGCCGCCCAGATCACCACGTCGGCCTCGGCGATGGCGCGTGCGGCACGGAACGTCAGCAGGTCGGCGGCGCCGGGGCCGGCACCGACGAAGGTCACCTTGCCGGTGGGGGCATCGGCCATGGGAAAGGGTCCTCTCGTACGAAATGTCAGAGTTGGTGTCGGGGGCGCGCGGGCCGGATGCGCGCGGTCGGCGGCCGATCGGATAGCAAGGGCCCATGGCTGTCTTCGTCGCGCTCGGCGCGTTCCTGATGACGCTGGCCGGCGGCTGGGCGGCACAGCGGGTGACCGACCGCCGCCACCTGGTGCTGGGCCTGGCCGGCGGCCTGATGCTGGGTGTGGTGGGTCTCGACCTGCTGCCGGAGGCGCTCGCGGCGGCCGGCCGGGAGGTGTTCGGAGTGCCGGCCGCCCTGCTGCTGTTCGTGGCCGGCTTCCTCCTGGCGCATCTGGTGGAACGCCTCCTGGCGACCCGCCGCACGGCCCACGGCGGCACGGAACATGGCGGCACGGAACACGCGGTCACCGCGCCGCCCGCGACGGACCGGGCGGGCGGCCCGGCCGCGCCCCTCGGGCGGCCAGGCTCTCCCGCCCCGTCCCTCGGGCGGCCAGGTTCCCCCCCGCCCGGCCTCGCCCCCGCGGGGGCGTCCGCGGCGCCGCCCCGCACGGGCGCGCCCCCGCATGCCCACGACCACCGCTCGCCCGAGGTGGGGCTCACCGCGGCCGGCGCGATGGTCGGCCACAGCGCCATGGACGGCGTGGCCATCGGCGCCGCCTTCCAGGTCGACGGCGGCATGGGCGTGGCCGTGGCGCTCGCGGTGATCGCCCACGACTTCGCGGACGGCTTCAACACGTTCACCCTCACCAGCCTGTACGGCAACGCGCGCCGCAGGGCGCTCGCGATGCTGTTCGCCGACGCGTGCGCCCCGGTGGCCGGCGCCCTGTCGACGGCGCTCTTCACCATCCCCGAGCAGGCGCTCGGCGGCTATCTCGGGCTCTTCGCCGGGGTGCTCCTGTACCTCGCCGCGGCCGAGATCCTCCCCGAGGCACACCACCGGCACCCCGCCCGCTCGACCGTGCTGTGCACCGTGGCCGGGGCCGCGTTCATCTGGCTGGTGGTGGGCGTCGCCGGCTGAGGGCACCCCGACGTCTGAGGGCACTCCGACGGTGCTCACGGTTTGCCGCCCCGTGAGCCGTCGCGTCGGGCGGGCGCGATGGGTGTGGGTATGTGTGGCGGTGGCGTTCCGCCGGGGTGGTGGCGGGCCGGGTCGCCGGTTGGGGGCACTTTGACGGCGGACGGTTGAGGGCATTCCGACGGCGCTCACAGTTTGCCGCCCCGTGAGCCGTCGCGTCGGGCGGGCGCGATGGGTGTGGGTATGTGTGGCGGTGGTGTTCCGCCGGGGTGGTGGCGGGCCGGGTCGCCGGTTGGGGGCACTTTGACGGCGGACGGTTGAGGGCACTCCGACGGCGCTCACAGTTTGCCGCCCCGTGAGCCGTCGCGTCGGGCCGGTGCGATGAGCGTGGACAGGTACGGCAGCGGCGCCCCGCCGAGGTCGGCGGCGGGCCGGATCGATTCCTCCGGCAGGCCCAGCGCCGAACCCCACACGGCGTCCTGGAGCCGCCCGGTCTCCCGCAGCGCCTCGGCCACCTCGCCGGCCCGCCGCCCGAACTTGTACGCGACGACCGTGCCGGGCCCGGCCAGCGCGTCCTTGAGCACGGCCGCCCCGGCGGTCACCGGCACCAGCGTGAGCGGCTCGGTCCCCTCGGTCAGCACGGCGCCCGACCGGGCCGCGAGATCCTGCATGGCGGTGATCCCGGGCACCGTCTCCACAACGGTCCCCGGCACCAGCTCCGCGACCGTCTGGGCGAGATAGGTGAAGGTGGAGTACACGTTCGGGTCGCCGATGGTCGCGAAGGCGACGGACCCCACCTCCCGCAGCAACCGCGCGACCCGCTCCCCGGCCGTGTCCCAGGCGGCCTCCCGCCGGGCTCGGTCGGTGCGCTCGTTGAGCGCGAACACCACCCGGACCACCTTCTCCACGGGCACGTAGTGCAGCACGGTCGCCTCCGCGCGCCCGGGCTCCCCGGTGTCCATCACCGGTACGACCACGACAGCGGCGGCGCGCAGTGCGTTGACGCCTTTGACGGTGACGAGTTCCGGGTCGCCGGGGCCGACGCCGATTCCGGTGAGTGTGTTGTTCATGTGGTCCGGCACCTCTCCACGAACCGGTGGGCCGTGCCGGGTTGCGCGGCCCAGTGCGTGTGCAGATAACTCGCGTGCACCCCTTGCTGCACAAAACCCTCGACGCGCCGCTTCGGACCCCGCACGCCCCACGCCGGGGCCGTCCCCGCGCCCGGCGCGACGACGGTCCGGTGGAACTCGTGCCCCCGCATCCGCGTCCCCACCCCCGCCAGCACGCTGTCGCTGACGGCGACCGCGTCCCGGTAGCCGAGGGTGAGCCGCTCGGTCATCCGCGCGGTCGCGTCGAGCACCCCGCACATCGGCAGCCCGTCCAGCTCCCGGCACAGATACAGCAGCCCCGCGCACTCGGCGGCGACGGGAGCACCGGACTCGGCCAGGGCGGCGACCGCCCCGCGCAACGGCTCGTTGGCGGACAGCTCGTCGGCGTACTCCTCCGGGAACCCGCCGCCGATGACCAACCCGCGGGTGCCCTCCGGCAGTTGCTCGTCCCGCAGCGGGTCGAAGGGGACGACTTCGGCCCCGGCGGCGGTGAGAAGTTCGGTGTGCTCGGCGTAGCAGAAGGTGAACGCGGGACCACCGGCGAGGGCGACTCTCGGCGCCGGCTGCTCAGCCGACGGGTCCTCGCGGAGGCCGGGCGAGCCGGGGGTCCAGGGGGCGGCGCCCGCCGGCAGCGGACCGGCGGCGCGGGCCAGTGCTTCCAACGCGCTCAGGTCACACCCCTCGGACACCAGCGCCGCCATCGCCCGCACGGCGTCCACCGCCGCGGCCCGCCGTTCCGTGACCGGCACAAGACCCAGATGCCTGGACGGCGTCGACACGGCCGTGGCCCGCCGCAGCACCCCCAGCACCGGCACCCCGGCCGACTCCAACGCCTCCCGCAGCAGCTCCTCGTGCCGCTCGGACGCCACCTTGTTCAGGATCACACCGCCGATCCGCAGCTGCGGATCCCAGGACGCGAACCCGTGCACCAGCGCCGCCACCGACCGTGACTGCGCGGACGCGTCCACCACGAGCACGACCGGCGCCCGCAGCAGCTTCGCCACCTGTGCCGTGGAGGCCAGCTCGCCCTCCCCGGCGGCGCCGTCGTACAGCCCCATCACGCCCTCGACGACGGCGATGTCACAGCCGTGCGCCGCGTGCGCGAACAGCGGGCCGATCAGCTCGGGACCGCACAGATACGCGTCGAGGTTGCGGCCCACCCGCCCGGTGGCGAGCGCGTGATAACCGGGGTCGATGTAGTCAGGACCGACCTTGTGCGGGGACACGGCGAGCCCCCGCCCGGCCAGCGCCGCCATCAACCCGGTGGCGACCGTGGTCTTGCCACTGCCCGACGCGGGCGCGGCGACGACCAGACGGGGTACGGATGTCACCATTCGATGCCCCGCTGGCCCTTCTGGCCCACGTCCATGGGGTGCTTGACCTTCGACATGTCGGTGACGAGGTCGGCGAAGTCCACGAGCGCGCCCGGCGCGTTCCGCCCGGTGATCACCACATGCTGGGTGCCCGGCCGGTCGCGCAGCACCGCGACCACCTCGTCCGTGTCCACCCAGCCCCAGTGCATCGGGTACACGAACTCGTCGAGCACATACAGCCGGTACGTCTGCGCCGCCAGGTCCCGCTTGACCTGCGCCCAGCCCTCCTGGGCCTTCTGCTCGTTGTCCAACTGCGCGTCCCGCTGGACCCAGGACCAGCCCTCGCCCATCTTGTGCCAGGCGACGGACCCGCCCTCGCCGGAGTCTCCGAGCACCCGCAGCGCCCGCTCCTCGCCGACCTTCCACTTGGCCGACTTGACGAACTGGAACACCCCGATCGGCCAGCCCTGGTTCCAGGCGCGCAGCGCCAGCCCGAAGGCGGCCGTGGACTTGCCCTTGCCGACGCCCGTGTGGACCACGACGAGCGGACGGTTGCGCCGCTGACGCGTCGTCAGACCATCGTCCGGCACCACACTCGGCTGTCCCTGCGGCATTACGCGGCCCTCCTCGACGTCCCCTGCACATCCCTGACAAGACCGGCGATGGAGTCCGCCCGCAGCTCGTCCAGCGTGACGGCCGTACCGTCCAGCTCACCCGCGAGCCGCCCGGCGAGCCCGAGCCGCACCGGCCCGGACTCGCAGTCCACGACCACGGACGCGATCCGCTCGGCCGCGAACAGCCGCGCCGCGCGCCCGGCGAGGGCGACCGGCTCGGGGCCGCCGGTGGCGCGCCCGTCGGTCACCACCACGACCAGCGCCCGGCGCGCCGGATCCCGCAGCCGCTCCACCCGCAGCACCTCGTGCGCCTTGAGCAGCCCGGCCGCGAGCGGCGTCCGCCCGCCGGTCGGCAGCGACTCCAGCCGGGCCGCCGCCGTGTCAACCGACGAGGTCGGCGGCAGCGCGACATCGGCCGCCGCACCCCGGAACGTCACCAGCCCCACCTTGTCCCGCCGCTGGTAGGCGTCGAGCAGCAGCGACAGCACCGCGCCCTTCACGGCGCCCATCCGCTGCCGTGCCGCCATCGACCCGGAGGCGTCCACCACGAACAGCACGAGATTGGCTTCGTGACCCTCTCGCACCGCTTGCCTGAGATCGTCACGACGCAGCAGAAGCCCAGGTCCGGTGCGGCCACGCGCCCGCTGGTGCGGGGCGGCGGCCTGCACGGTGGCGGCCAGATGCAACTTGGTCAGCGCGCCCTGGGGCCTACGGGCCCCGGTGGTGCGCCCTTGCTCGGTCCGCGCCCGCGACCGCCGCCCGGCGGCGCCCTCGCCGATCCCCGGCACGCTCAGCACCTTGGTCCTGAACGGCTCCAAGGCCCGTGCGGCCGACTGCTCCCGCCCGCCGGACGTCTGCGGCTCCCCGCCCTCGCCGGCCTCGGGCCGTGCGGTGCTGTCCCCGCCGCCCTGGGGGCCGCTGTCGGGCGCCGACTGCCCACCACCGCCTCCGGGCCCATCGGGACCGGGATCGGGATCGTCGTCTCCCTCTCCCTCTCCCTCGCCTTTGCCGTCGCCGTCGCCGGAGAACTCCTCCAGCGTCTGGTCCAGCCTGTCCTCGTCCAGGCCCGGCGCGTCGAACGGATTCCGCCGCCGCCGGTGCGGCAGCGCGAGCAGCGCCGCCTGCCGCACGTCCTCGGCGAGCACGTCCGTCCGCCCGGCCCAGGCCGCCAGCGCGGTCGCCGTGCGCGCCATCACGATGTCGGCCCGCATGCCGTCCACCTCGAACGCGCTGCACACCGCCGCGATCTGCCGCAGCGCGCCATCGCCCAGCTGCACCTGCGGCAGCAGTTCCCGAGCCGCGAGGATCCGTTGCCGTACGGTGGCCTCTTCGCCGGCCCAGCGCGCGGCGAAACCGACGGGGTCGTCGTCGTAGGCGAGCCTGCGCCGCACGACCTCCACCCGCTGCTCCGGCTCCCGCGAGGCGGCCACCTCGACGGTCAGCCCGAACCGGTCCAGCAACTGCGGGCGCAGTTCGCCCTCTTCGGGGTTCATGGTGCCGACCAGCAGGAAACGCGCGGCATGCCGTACGGAGACGCCCTCCCGCTCGACGTAGGAGGCCCCCATCGCCGCCGCGTCCAGCAGCAGGTCGACCAGGTGGTCGTGGAGGAGGTTGACCTCGTCCACGTAGAGGATGCCGCGGTGCGCCTGCGCCAACAGGCCCGGCTCGAAGCTCTTCACGCCTTCGGCGAGGGCGCGTTCGATGTCGAGCGCCCCTACCAGCCGGTCCTCGGAGGCGCCGACGGGGAGTTCGACCATGCGCGCGGGGCGAACGACGCCGTTGCCCGCCTCGTGCGGCCCATCCGGGCACGCCGAGTCGGGCGAGGCCGGGGCACAGGAGAAACGGCAGCCCGGCACGACGGCCACCTCGGGCAGCAGCGCCGATAGCGCGCGCACGGCAGTGCTCTTCGCGGTGCCCTTCTCGCCGCGAACGAGGACTCCGCCAACCGCGGGGCTCACCGCGTTGAGAAGGAGTGCCAGGCGCAGATCGTCCTGTCCGACGATGGCAGTGAACGGGTACGGCGCGCTCATGCGGTGAACACTCCTTCGGGTGACGTGGCACAGAACGAATCACGCTCTGGCTGTAGGCATGCCATGGTCGAGACTTGGTCCCCGCCGACGCGGGGATGGTCCCGCGGCAGAGCTGCACCAAGACCTACACGTCGAGTGCTCCCCGCCGTCGCGGGGATTCGCAGGGAGATCACGCGTCTCCCTCCAGGTCTCCCTCAAGTTCGAGGTAGGTCGCCCGGAGCCGGTCCAGGGTCTCCTGGTCCGGTTCCGCCCACAGCCCGCGGTCGGCGGCCTCCAAGAGCCGCTCCGTGATCCCGCGCAGTGCCCACGGGTTGGACTTCCTCATGAAGTCCCGGTTCTCGGCGTCGAAGACGTACTCGGCGCCGAGCCGCTCGTACATCCAGTCGTCCACCACCCCCGCCGTGGCGTCGTACCCGAACAGGTAGTCCACGGTCGCCGCCATCTCGAAGGCGCCCTTGTAGCCGTGCCGCCGCATCGCCGCCATCCAGCGGGGGTTGACGACACGCGCCCGGAAGACCCGGTGCGTCTCCTCGCCGAGCGTCCGCGTCCGCACCTGATCCGGCGTGGCCGAATCGCCCACGTACGCCTCGGGGTTGACGCCTGTCAGATGCCGCACCATCGCGACCATGCCGCCGTGGTACTGGAAGTAGTCGTCCGCGTCGGCGATGTCATGCTCTCTCGTGTCGACGTTCTTCGCCGCTACGGCGATCCGCCGGAACGCCGTCTCCATGTCCCCGCGGGCCGCCCGCCCGTCGAGTCCGCGCCCGTAGGCATAGCCGCCCCACACCGCGTACACCTCGGCGAGGTCCGCGTCCGAGCGCCAGTTGCGGGCGTCGATCAGCGGCAGCAGACCGGCCCCGTACGCGCCCGGCTTGGAGCCGAAGATCCGGGCCGTCGCGCGCCGCCGGTCGCCGTGCTCGGCGGTGTCCTCGTCGGCGTGCGCGCGCACGAAGTTCCGGTCGGCCGGCTCGTCCAGCTCGGCCACCGCCCGTACCGCGTCATCGATCAACCCGACCACATGCGGGAACGCGTCCCGGAAGAAGCCGGAGATACGGACCGTGACGTCGATGCGGGGCCGGCCGAGTTCGGCGAGCTGCACGATCTCGAATCCGGTCACCCGGCGCGAGGCGTCGTCCCAGACCGGACGGCAGCCCAGCAGGGCCAGAATCTCCGCGATGTCGTCGCCCTGGGTGCGCATCGCGGACGTGCCCCACACCGTCAGGCCGACGGACCTGGGGTACTCCCCGGTGTCCTTGAGGTAGCGCTGCACCAGGGAGTCGGCGAGCGACTGGCCGACCTCCCAACTCAGCCGGGACGGAATGGCCTTGGGGTCGACCGAGTAGAAGTTCCGGCCGGTCGGCAGGACGTTGACCAGCCCGCGGGTGGGGGAGCCCGACGGGCCCGCCGGGACATAACCGCCGTCCAGCGCGCGGAGGATGTGCCCGATCTCGTCGCTCGTCCGGGCCAGCCGTGGCACCACCTCGGTGCAGGCGAACTCCAGCACGGCCACCGCGTCCGGGAGTTCGCCGCCCAGCACCTCGCGCACCAGGGGCGCGCTCTCGGCCGTCGCCCAGCCGCGGGCCTCCATGCTCTCCGCGATCCGCCGGCACAGCTGCTCCAGCAGGTCGATCGCGTCGGCGGCGGTCCGGGACGGGCCCGCCACCAGGTCCGTCAGCTCCACCGGAACCTTCACCGGCGCGCCCGGCTCGGCCAGCAACTCCTTCTCGACCAGCCCGAAACGGGCGGCGAGGCAGGCCCTGAGCCCCGGCAGGGCGCCTGCCTGCCCGCCCCACACCTGGGACGCCCGCAGGACGGCCAGCACCAGGTTCACGCGCGGCTCGCCGACCGGGCCGCCGCCCAGCACATGCAGGCCGTCGCGGATCTGCACGTCCTTGATCTCGCACAGATAACCGTCGATGTGCATGACGAACTCGTCGAACTCATCATCGTCCGGCTGCTCGTCGACATGCAGATCGTGCTGGAGTTCCGCTGCCCGAACGAGCGTCCAGATCTGGCTGCGCACCGCCGGTGCCTTCGCCGGGTCCAGGTCGCAGACGAGCGCGTACTCGTCCAGTAGCTGCTCCAGCTTGGCCAGTTCGCCGTAGGTGTCGGCGCGGGCCATCGGCGGCACGAGGTGGTCGACGATGGTGGCGTGGCCGCGCCGCTTGGCCTGAGTGCCCTCGCCGGGGTCGTTGACGATGAACGGGTACACGAGGGGCAGCTCGCCGAGCACGGCGTCCGGGGCGCAGCCGGCGCTCAGGCCGAGGCCCTTGCCCGGCAGCCACTCCATCGTGCCGTGCTTGCCCATGTGCACGATCGCGTCGGCGCCGAAGTCGTTCTCCAACCAGCGGTAGGCCGCCAGGTAGTGGTGGGACGGCGGCATGTCGGGGTCGTGGTAGATCGCGATGGGGTTCTCGCCGAAGCCGCGCGGCGGCTGGATCATCACGACGACGTTCCCGAACCGCAGGGACGCGAGCACGATGTCGTCCCCGTCGACATAGAGGCCGCCGGGCGGCTCGCCCCACGCCTCCAGCATGGCGCCGCGCAGCTTCGGGTCGAGCGCGTCGAACCACGCCCGGTAGTCGGCGAGCGGCACCCGGGCGGTCGCGGCGGCCAGCTGCTCCTCCGTCAGCCACTCGACGTCGTGCCCGCCGGCCGCGATCAGCCGGTGGATCAACTCGTCGCCGCCCGCGGGGTATTCGGTGAGCGAGTAGCCCGCGTCGCGCAGCGCGTCCAGCACCCGCACCGCCGACGCGGGCGTGTCCAGACCGACCGCGTTGCCGACCCGGGAGTGCTTGGTCGGATAGGCGGTGAAGACGAGCGCCAGCTTCTTGTCGGCGTTCCCCTTGTGCCTCAACCGCGCGTGCCGTACGGCGATTCCGGCGACCCGACCGGCCCGCTCGGGGTCGGCGACGTACACGGGCACGTCGTCCGGTCCCCGCTCCTTGAAGGAGAACGGCACGGTGATCAGCCGTCCGTCGAACTCCGGGATGGCGACCTGCATCGCCGCGTCCATGGGGGACAGGGCGGCGTCGGACGCGTCCCAGGCGCTGTGCGAGGAGGTGAGGCAGAGCCCTTGCAGCACCGGGATGCCGAGATCGGCGAGCGCCCCGACGTCCCAGGCTTCCTCGTCACCGCCCGCCGACGCCTGCGAGGCGTGGGTGCCGCCCGCGGCGAGCACGGTCGCCACCAGCGCGTCGGCCCGGCCGAGAATCGAGTACAGCCCGGCGTCCGCGCCGCGCAGCGAACCGCAGTACACGGGAAGGGCGTTGGCGCCGCGCGCCTCGATCGCGTCGCACAGGGTGTCCACGAAGGCGGTGTTGCCGCTCAGCTCGTGGGCCCGGTAGAAGAGCACGCCGACGGTCGGGCGGCCCGCGACGGGGACCCGCTCGCCGTGGACGCCGTACTCCGGCATCTTCCGCGGCCCGTCGAAGCCCTCACCGGTCAGCAGCACGGTGTCGGACAGGAACCGGGCGAGTTCGGTGAGATTGGCGGGTCCGCCCTCCACCAGATAGCGCAGCGCCTCGGCGACGACACCCGCGGGCACGGACGACTCGGCCATCAACTCGGCGTCCGGGACGGCCTCGCCGCCGAGCAGCACGGTCGGCACCCCGGACGCCTTCAGCACGGCCAGCCCGTCCTCCCAGGCCCGCTTGCCGCCCAGCAGCCGTACGACGGCGAGGCCGGCCCGCCGCAGCAGCGCCGGAAGCTCCTCGGCGACATCGATCCGGGTCGGGTTGCCGATCAGGTAGGGCGCGCCGGAGGCACGCGCCGCCAGCAGATCGGTGTCGGCGGTCGACAACAACAACACTGTGCTCATGCGGGCGCTCCCGGTGGAATGAAGGGCAGTCCTCGTGGCGCGCCCGACTCGATGAGCCGCCACAGCGCGTCCGTGTCCGCGTGCTGTTCGATCAGGTCGCCGAGCCGGTCGAGCCGCCGCTCGCGCAGCGCGGCGAAGGACGTGTCACCGGCCGGTACGAAGCGGCGGTCCGCGGCGGCCGCCACCTCGCGCAGAAAGGCCCGCCGGAAGCCGTCCGACTCCAGCGCGCCGTGCCAGTGCGTGCCCCAGGTCCGGCCGACCCGGCAGCCGTCCAGGAAGGGCTCGCCGCCGATGACGTCGGCGACGCCGTGATGGATCTCGTAGCCCTCGACGTGCTCGCCGAGCGCTGTGCCAAAGGGCCGGGCGAGGGTCTTCTCGGGGGCGAACCGCACCCGCACCGGCAGCAGGCCGAGCCCTGGCACCTGCCCGGCGCGCGACTCGACCTCGTCCTCGATGTGCTCGCCGAGGATCTGGAAGCCGCCGCAGATGCCGAGGACCGGGCGGCCCTCGCGGGCCCGGCGGGTGAGCGTCCGGGCCAGCCCGCGCTCCCGCAGCCACTGAAGGGCCCGGACGGTGCCCCGGGTCCCGGGGACGACGACGAGGTCCGCGTCGGCCAGTTCCTCCGGCCGGTCCACGAACCGCACCACCACGCCCGGTTCGGCGGCCAGCGCGTCCACGTCGGTGAAGTTGGACATGAGCGGCACGGCGCACACGGCGACCCGCAGCACGTCCGCGCCGACGGGTTCGGCGACCGCCGACTCCCGCACCGCGCCGGGCGGCGAGCCCCGCCCCCCGGCTCTCGACTCCGCTCGGGCGGCGGGGACCCCCATCCCGTCCTCCTCGTCGATGCCGAGTCCGTGCCGGAACGGCAGGACGCCGTAGGTGTGCCGTCCGGTCAGGGCGTGCAGCATGTCGAGGCCCGGCGCCAACAGGCCCGCGTCCCCGCGGAACTTGTTGACGAGGAACCCGGCGACCTGTTCCTGGTCCTCGCGCGACAGCAGCGCCACGGTCCCGAAGAACGACGCGAAGACGCCCCCGCGGTCGATGTCACCGACCACCAGCACGGGCAGCCGCGCGCCCCGCGCGATGCCCATGTTCACGATGTCGGTGCGCCGCAGGTTGATCTCCGCCGGGCTCCCGGCCCCCTCGCAGATCACCGCGTCGTACGTGGACCGCAGCGTGGCGAGACAGTCGAGGACGGTCCCCAGCAGCCGCTGCTGCCGCCCACCGTGGTAGCCGCGCGCGCTCAGCTCGCCCACGGGCCTGCCCAGCAGCACGACCTGGCTGCTCTGTTCCCCGCCCGGCTTGAGCAGTACGGGGTTCATCAGCGCGGTCGGCTCGATCCGGCACGCCTGGGCCTGCATGGCCTGGGCCCGCCCGATCTCGGCGCCCTCCCGGGTGACGAACGAGTTCAGGGACATGTTCTGCGCCTTGAACGGCGCGACCTTGACCCCCTGCCGCACCAGCCACCGGCAGATCCCGGCGGTGACGACGCTCTTTCCGGCGTCGGAGGTGGTACCGGCGACGAGGAGACCACCACCGTTCATGACCGGAGTCCCTTCGCGGCTCATGACCGGTGTCCCTGCGCGGCCAGGCGCGCGGCGGCCACGACGCCGAGCGCGAGCAGCCCGACCCGGCGGGAGAGCCGTACGGCGCGTTCGATGTCCGGGGTGGTGACGGCACGGCCGCCGCCGTTGAGCACGGCCCGGTGCTCGACGCGCCCCCCGTACGAGAGGGTCCCGCCCATCCGCACGCCCAGCGCCCCGGCGAAAGACGCCTCGACGGGACCGGCGTTGGGGCTCGGATGCCGGCGGGCGTCGGCCCGCCACGCCCGTACGGCGCCCCGCGCGTCGGGCCCGCAGACGGCGGCGAGGGCGGCGGTGAGCCGCGCCCCCGGCCAGCCGGCGACGTCGTCGAGCCGTGCCGCGGCCCAGCCGAACCGGCGGTGGCGCGGCGAGCGGTGCCCGACCATCGCGTCGAGGGTGTTCACGGCCCGGAACCCGACGAGCCCGGGCACTCCGCCCAACGCCCCCCACACCAGGGCCCCGACGACCGCGTCGGAGGTGTTCTCGGCCACGGACTCCACGACCGCCCGGGCGATCCCGTCGGCGTCCAGGGCCTGCGGGTCCCGCCCGCACAGATGCGGCAGCCGCGCCCTGGCCGCCGTGACGTCCCCCGCCTGGAGGGCCCGCCCGACGGCCCGGGCCTCCCGGGCGAGCGAAGTCCCGCCCACTACCACCCAGGTGACGGCCCCGGTGAGCGCCACCGAGGCGGCGGGGGAGGCGCGTACGGCCCGCTGGGCCACGGCCCCGAGGGCCGCGGCGCCACCGACGCACACGGCGGTGTGCACGACTCCCCACCCGCGGTGGTCCCGCCACAGTGCCCGCTCCGCCGCGTCGGCCGCACGCCCGAACGCGGCGACCGGATGCCCGCGACGCGGATCGCCGACGAGCAGGTCACTGAGGAGGCCGAGGGCGGCGCCGTACGCGAAGACGCGATCGGCACGCACCGGCTCAGCCGGCCGTGGGGTCGGGAAGCGACCTGGTGCTGTATCTCAATCCGCAGCCGAGCATGGCGATATGTCCTCACTCAGGGTGTCCACGCCCTGGTTCGACGAGACCGGCGGTGAGAGTTCCTGGCTCCCGGGGAGTTCTACCCCGGTGACAGTGGCGGGACCGCGCCGGATTCGCACCGGCTTCCTCTCGTGCCGCCGTACATGGCTCCGGCAGTCCACCATGGCCCCGGAAGGGCCGTCAACTGCCGTTGACCTGCGAGGGGAGAGTGTGCCGAGGCTCATATCGGCACGGCCGCACGCAGCGCCCCGAAGGGGCGCGGGGAACTGCGCGACCAGCCACGACGGTGCCGCAGACGACCGACGGCACAGCGCGGCACATCCAGCGGAGCGCTTAGGCGGCGATCAGATGGATGCCGTAGCCCACCGCGGCGGCGCACGCCGCGAAGCACGCGCAGGCGGCGGTCAGCGCGAGGCCCCCGGAACCGCCCCGCGCCGCGGCCCGTTCGCGGTGCGACAGTCCGGCCACGCCGAGGGTGAAGAGGGTCACCAGCGCCACGGTGACCGTGAGACTGACGCCGAGGACGGAGCCGAGGGCCGCCCAGTCGATCTTCATGGTGATGCTTCCTTGGGTACCGGAGGGAGGGGAGCGGACCAGGAGGGGAGTGGACGAGGAGGGAGTGGACGGTCAGACGGCGGCGGTCGGCGGGGCGGCCTGGTCTGCGGCGGCGGTGGCGGCGGCCGGGGCTGCAGACACCGGCGGGGGCGAAGACGCGGAGGCCGACTGGGGCGAGGACGCGGAGACCGGCGGGGGCGGGATCGTGGCCGTCAGGTCGGCGGCCGGGGAGCCTGACCCCGGGGGCGGCGCGGCGGCGGGCGCCGCGGTCGGCTCACCGGTGTCGTTGACATTGCTGTGGTCGACGACCTCGCGCCGGGAGACCTTCCAGATCGCGGCGCCCGCGCCGACCAGGAAGACGCCCACGCACCCGGTGCCCCAGTCGCCCAGCTCCGTGACGGTCTCCGCGAGCGCGCCTGCCAGCGCGGCGGCCGGCAGCGTCAGCGCCCAGGCGACGAACATCCGGGTCGCCGTGGACCAGCGGACCACGCCGCCCCTGCGGCCCAGGCCCGCGCCCATCACGGAACCGGAGACGACATGCGTGGTGGAGAGGGAGAAGCCGAGGTGCGAGGAGGCCAGGATGGCGGTCGCGGCGCTGGTCTGCGCGGCGAAGCCCTGCTGCGGCCCGAGGTCGGTCAGGCCCTTGCCCATGGTGCGGATGATCCGCCAGCCGCCGAGGTAGGTGCCGAGCGCAATGGCGAGACCCGCGGAGAGGATGACCCAGGTGGGAGGGTTGGAGCCGGGGGCGAGGGCGCCGCCGGCGATCAGCGCCAGCGTGATGATGCCCATCGTCTTCTGGGCGTCGTTGGTGCCGTGGGCCAGGGAGACCAGGCCCGCGGAGGCGATCTGGCCGGCCCGGTAGCCCCGCTCGGCGGCCCTGCCGTCCGCCTGCGCGCCGAGCCGGTACGACAGGCGGGTGGCGAGCAGCGCCGCCACGCCCGCGACGACCGGGGCGGCGAGCGCCGGGATGAGGACCTTGGTGACGAGCACGTCGCCGTGGACGGCGCCCGCGCCGGCGGAGGCGAGGGTGGCGCCGATCAGACCACCCATCAGGGCGTGCGAGGAACTGGAGGGCAGGCCCACCAGCCAGGTCAGCAGGTTCCAGAGGATCGCCCCCACCAGGGCGGCGAAGATGACCTCGGGACGGATGCCGCTCTCGTCGACGAGACCTTTGGAGATCGTGTTGGCGACCTCCACGGAGAGGAAGGCGCCCACCAGGTTGAGGGTGGCGGACAGGGCCACCGCCACCTTGGGCTTGAGCGCACCGGTCGAGATGGTCGTGGCCATCGCGTTGGCGGTGTCGTGGAAACCGTTCGTGAAATCGAACGCGAGTGCGGTGAGCACCACAATCGCGAGGATCAGCGAGAAGTTTTCCATTTACCCAGGCAATCGTTCGAAGTCATCGACCGGTTGAACGTAGGAAACCTGAATGAACGGAAGATGAACCATGAGGGGACTTGTGGTGTCGTGCGGGGCGGGTGTGCCCGCCCGTTGAAGAGATCCGGGTCACCCGGCAGGATCACGGCATGGCGGAACAGCGGCGGGAGCGGCGGACGGCGACACGGGGCGCGGGGCACGAGGAGGCGCGCGCCTGGGAGGAACTGGTCGGCGCGGCCCGCCGCACCGTGTCCGACGGACTGGTCGTCGGCACCTCCGGGAACGTCTCGGTGCGCATCGGCGACACCGTGCTGGTCACGCCCTCGGGCGTGCCGTACGACCGGCTCACGCCGGACGATGTGACCGGTGTGGACCTCGACGGCCGACAGGTGCTCGGCACGCTGGTGCCCACCAGCGAACTGCCCATGCACCTCGCCGTCTACCGCGCCACGGACGCGCGCGCCGTTGTCCACACCCACGCCGTGCACGCCACGGCCGTCTCGACGCTCGTCTCCGAACTGCCCTCGATCCACTACATGTCGGCGGCGCTCGGCGGCCCCGTCCGGGTCGCACCGTATGCCACGTACGGCACCGAGGAACTGGCCCGGAACATGCTCCGCGCCCTCGCCGACCGCTCCGGCTGCCTGCTGCGCAACCACGGCACCCTCACCTACGGCGGCACCCTCGACCAGGCATACGACCGCACCGCCCAGCTGGAGTGGATGTGCCGTCTGTGGCTGACGGCGTCCTCGGTACCGGGCCACACCCCCACCCTCCTGACCCCGGACCAGCTGACGGAGGTGGCGGAACGACTGCACGACTACGGCCAGCGCCCCTGACCCCCCGGCACGCGGAAAGACACCCCCGCACTCACTCACAACGGCATCCATCCACTCCCTTCAGGGGCGCGGGGAACTGCGCAACCGGCCAAAGAACCCCCGCTCCCGCTGGCCGACCGCGCGGTCCGCCGGGAGACTGGTGGCGTGCGCACTGTCACAGTGACGGCCGCCGCCGTCACCGCGGCCCTGGCAGCCGGTGCGGCCAGTGTGGCCGCCGGGCGGCTGGCCAGCGACGCCGCGCTCAAGGCGCCGGCCGGTCGGCCCCTGCCCACCGAACCCCGGCTCACCGTGCACGCCACGGCCGCGGGACAGATCACCCTCACCCGCGACCTGGCCTCGCTGCGCCCCGGCACCTACGGCCTCGCGGGCAACGGCTCGCACGCCGTCGTCGGACCCGTCCTGGAGTCCGTGCGGAGCACCGCCGACACCGTCGTACGCCGCCTGCACGGCGTCACCCACGGCACGCTCAGGGCCGGTGACAAGGTCTGGCTCACCCCGAACGTGCACGTCGGCAACCCGGCCTCCGCCCTCGACCTAGACCACGCGGACATCGACGTGCCCGGCGAACTCGGCCCACTGCCCGCCTGGTTCGTGCCCGGCCGGCGGGACATCTGGGTGATCGCCGTGCACGGTCTGGGCACCACCCGCGAACAGGCGCTGAACGTCATGGAGTTCCTGCACCGCAGGCGCCTTCCGGTGCTCGCCCTCGCCTACCGCGGCGACCTCGGCGCACCCCGCCGACCCGACGGTCTGAACCACTTCGGCGAGACCGAGTGGCGCGACCTGGACGCGGCGATCCGCCACGCCGTCCGGCACGGCGCCGACCGCGTGGTCCTGCTCGGCTGGTCCACCGGCGCCACCATGGCTTTGCGCGCCGCCGCCCGCTCGCCCGAACGCGACCGCGTCGCCGGGCTCGTCCTCGACTCACCGGTGCTCGACTGGCAGGCCACACTGCGCGCCCTGGCATCGGCCCGCCACGCGCCGGACGCCGTGCTGCCGCTCGCCGTGCGCGCCGCGCAGGGGCGCACCGGACTGCACCCCGACGGCCTCGCCGACACCGCCGACCCCACCCGGCTCGACGTGCCCACCCTGATCATCCACGGCCCCGGCGACACAGTGGCCCCCTGGGTGCACTCCCGGTGCCTCGCCGACCGCCGCCCGGACCGGATCGCCCTGCACACCGTCCCGAACGCCCCGCACGCGGCCATGTGGAACGCCGATCCCGAAGAGTACGAGGAACAGCTGCGCCGGTTCCTGACGCCGCTCATGTAATCCATGACGCCGTCCATGCAATCCATTCCGTTTAACTCCGTACCGGTGGCCTGATCATGGCCCGTCCAGCCCGACCGGACACCGTGCATTGGCCACCCCCGTCGCGCGCCGTGACATTCCGTTTGGGTTTTCGGACCGTCAACCGGAAGACTGCCCCCGTGACGTCCCGTATCCCGCGCGACTCCAGGCTTCGACTCGTCCGACCGCGACCCCTGGCCGCCGCCCCCACAGCTGTGAACCAGCGGCGCTCACGCCGCCCCGCACCCCGGCCTCCGGAAGGCACGCCCGCCCCCGCGGAGCTGGCCAGAATGGCTCGCTCCGGCCTGGCGGGCGCGGCCCGCGTAGCCCACTGGGCCGATGCCGCCCTCGGCCCCGGCCGCGCCGGTGCCACCGAGGACGGCAAGGCCATCCTCTCCGACACGACCGTCGAACGGGCGGCCGACGATCTGAACCTGACCGTGGCCCAGGTCCGGGCCGACTGGGACACCGCCCGCCTCGCCGGCCTCGTCGAGGTGCACGGCGACAGCGCCCGCCCCGGCTGGCGGCTGCGCGCCTGGAACCGGGACGACAGCGCCGTACTGCGCGGCTGGGTCGCGCTCTTCGACGCCTGGTCGCTGGCCCACCCGGAACCCGCCGAGCAGGAGCACGCGGTCGTCGCGGACGTGATCTCGGCCATGCCCCAGGCACTCTCCTTCCTTCAGCTGTCCGCCGGTCCGGTCCCGGTCGAGCAGCTCCTCGACCTGCTTCAACAGCGGGTCACCGAACTGCGTACCAAGCGCTGCGAAGTCCCCTACGAGTCCGGCCCGGGCGACGCCCCCGGCGCCGCGCTCCCGACGGCGGGCGCGCCCGCCGTCCCGGCGCCCGCGCCCGCCGAGGACGCCCTCCTCGCCCCGGTCCTCGACTGGGCCCTGCACGCCCTCGCCTCCGTCGGCGCCCTCACCTACGGCGAAGGCCAGGCCACCCTCACCCCGCTCGGCAGCTGGGCGGTATGGGTCAAGCTGGAGCAGATCTGCGTGGCCGCGCAGAGCCCCGCCGGGAACATCGAGCAGTCCGCCGAGGACATGCTCCGCGGCTGCGCCCAGCTCCGTCCCAACGCCGCCCGCGCCGAGTACCGTGCCTGGCTCGCCGCCCGCCCCGTCGGGAGCGCCGTCACCGAACTGATCGAGGCCGCCCGCGGCGACGACGCGCTGCTGCGTGGCCTCGCCTTCGAGGCGCTGCGGGTCGTCGGCGCCCCCGCCGAGCCCGATGTGCACGGCGTCGTCGACGAGCCGACGCTGCGGCCCTACGCCCTGCTGTGGCTGGCCGAGCACGACGGCGCCGACCCGGAGGACGCCCACGAGGTCCTCACCCGCGAAGAGGCCACCTGGCTGTGGGTCGACACCGCCGCCGCCGTCGCCGACCACGGGGAGACGTCGATGCTCGTGCGCCACCTGGAGTCCGCGGTGCAGCCCACCGTCCCGCGGCTGCTCGCCGAGGTGCGCGCGGTGGGGCACCCGCGCACCGTGCAGGTCCTGGTCGCACTCGCCGCCGCGCACCCCGACCCGGCGCTGGCCAAGGCGGTGCGCCGGGCCGCCTTCCAGGTGCACACCGGCGGATAGGGCGCGCCGGAGCGGATCAGATCCCTATCTCGGGGGCGTACGTCCCGAAGCTCCAGATGTTGCCCTCGGCGTCCCGGGCCGTGTAGTCCCGGGAGCCGTAGTCCTGGTCCGTCGGGGGCATCAGGATCTCCGCGCCGTGGTCCACGGCGCGCTGGTGGTGCGCGTCGACGTCGTCCACCACGATGTACACCCCCGCCGGCCCCGCGTCCTTCATCAGTGTGTCGAAGACACCGCCGCGGCCCTTCGAGCCCAGCATCACCGCGCCGTTGCCCTGCACCAGCTCGGCGTGCAGCACCGAGCCGCCCTCTCCCTCGTACACCGACAGCTCGGTGAATCCGAATGCCTCCGTGAGCTGCTTGATCGCCGCTTTGGCGTCCGCGTACAGCAGCGTCGGATAGATACTCGGACGCCCTCCGCCCGTGCCTGCCATGCCGATCACTCCCCTGTGAACATGTCGCACCTATGTCCGTCGACGGGCCGGTCGGTCCCATGGATCCGGCCTGCCGCCCAGTCTTGCACCCGGCACCGACAACGCCCGGCGACAACCGACCCGCGCTTCACCGGAACGTGTCGCACCGCATGTCACCGCTGCTGCTGCTGCCGCCGCTGTGCCGGGTCGTATGTCCACGTCCCCGGCCTCACCCGTCCCTCGGCCCGTCCCTCGGACCGCTCCTGGAGCCGGCCCTGGCTCCGGTCGTCGCCCACGGCCGCCGTGGCGTCCGGCCCGTCGTGGATGTCCGTGGTCGTCAGGCCCGTGATCGGCGGTCACGAGAAACCGGACGGAGGGCAGAACAGAAGGCAGAACAGAAGGCAGAACAGAAGGCAGAACAGGGGGCCGAACGGGGGGCCGAACGGGGGACGGGCCCGCCGCCCGCCCGCCGTGTCGCGTCGGCCCGCCCCGCCGCCCTGCCCCGCCTGGCTACGCTCTGCGCCTGTTCAGTGGGCCAGGGTGCCGAAGGGGGCGTGGTGGTCGTCCTACCGCGGCGCGAGACACCATGGGCGCGCCGGGCCGCCCGACGGCGCACCCGCATCCCAGGAGGACCGGACGGACCGCACGGACCGGACGGACCGGCTGAACTGGACGGACCGGCAGGACCGGCAGGAACCCCGCGCGGCGGGGGAGGGCGGGGAGGCATTCTGCGCGGCCGGGGAGGACCGGGAGGGACGCGGCGCGGTCGGCCGGGCCGTGCGCCCGCCCCCGCTCCGGCCCTCGGCCTCGTGCCCGCAGTGCTGACCGTCCCCGCCGTCCTCGCCCTCGTGGCCGTGCTCCTCGTCGCGGCCCACCACCTGCGCCCCGCCGCCCCCTACGGGGACCGCCTCACCGCGCACGGCCCCCAGGGGCACGCCGTGTCGGTGGTCCGCACCCGCGGCGCGGCCGTGGAGGCGTACGACCCGGTCGACGGCGAGCGGCGCTGGCGCTACGCGCGCGAGGGCCGCCGCCCGCTCGGCGTGCTCCCCGCGCGCGGGCACACCATCGCCCTCTGGGACGACGGACTCGTCACCGACACCGACGGCCGCTCCGTGCGCTGGCACCGCGCCCTGCCCGCGGCGGCCGACTGGCTCGCCGCGCACGGCGCAGCGGGCGTGCTGCGCACACTGCCCCGCGGCATGCTCGCCGTGGTCACCCCGCGCCGCATCACCGCGTACCGCACCGCCGACGGGGACCTGCGCTGGGTCCTGCCAGCGCGCGAGGGCTGCGCGTTCCGCCCCGACCGCGCCGTGCGGCACGGCCCGAACCTGCTCGTCGCCCAGCCCTGCGCGCGGGGCGCCTGGACCGATCAGCTCGTCGCCGTCGACGACCTGGGGCCCGTCGGCCCGCACCGCACGCCCCTCGGCAACAAGGCGCCGGGCCGGGGAACGAGGCACCCGAACCCGGGAAAACCGCTTGCGCCGCCCCGTTAGACTGACCCCTATGGCCATTCTCCTCGCGCATTAGACGGCGGGAACGTCCTCAACCGCCCATCCCGCCAACGACTTCGCCCTGGAGTCTGTCCGTGATTTCCGCCTCCGGCATCGAGCTGCGCGCCGGTGCCCGCGTCCTCATCGAGAACGCCACCTTCCGCGTCGCCAAGGGCGACCGCATCGGACTCGTCGGCCGCAACGGCGCCGGCAAGACCACCCTCACCAAGGTCCTGGCCGGCGAGGGCATCCCCGCCGGCGGGACCGTCACCCGCTCCGGCGAGGTCGGCTATCTGCCGCAGGACCCGCGCACCGGCGACCTCGACGTCCTCGCCCGCGACCGCGTCCTGTCCGCGCGCGGCCTCGACGTGCTGATCCGCAAGATGCGCGAGAACGAGCAGCGCATCGCCACCGGCACGGGCGCCACCCGCGACAAGGCGCTGAAGCAGTACGAGCGCCAGGAGACCGAGTTCCTCACCAAGGGCGGGTACGCCGCCGAGGCCGAGGCCGCCACCATCGCCGCCGCGCTCAATCTGCCCGACCGGGTGCTCGGCCAGCCGCTGCACACCCTCTCCGGCGGTCAGCGCCGCCGTATCGAGCTGGCCCGGATCCTGTTCTCGGACGCCGACACGCTGCTGCTCGACGAGCCCACGAACCACCTCGACGCCGACTCCATCGTCTGGCTGCGCGACTACCTGAAGACCTACCGCGGCGGCTTCATCGTCATCTCGCACGATGCCCACCTGGTCGAGACGGTCGTGAACAAGGTGTTCTACCTGGACGCCAACCGTTCGATGATCGACGTCTACAACATGGGCTGGAAGCTCTACCAGCAGCAGCGCGAGGCCGACGAGAAGCGCCGCAGGCGCGAGCGGCAGAACGCCGAGAAGAAGGCCGCCGCGCTCAACGCCCAGGCCGACAAGATGCGGGCCAAGGCCACCAAGACCGTCGCCGCGCAGAACATGGCACGCCGCGCCGAGAAGCTGCTGTCCGGCCTCGAAGCGGTCCGCCAGTCCGACAAGGTCGCCAAGCTCCGTTTCCCGGAGCCCGCGCCCTGCGGCAAGACCCCGCTGATGGCCGAGGGCCTGTCGAAGTCGTACGGCTCGCTGGAGATCTTCACCGACGTCGACCTCGCCATCGACAAGGGTTCGCGGGTCGTCATCCTGGGTCTCAACGGCGCGGGCAAGACCACCCTGCTGCGGCTGCTCGCGGGCGTCGAACAGCCGGACACCGGCATGGTCGTTCCCGGCCACGGCCTCAAGCTCGGCTACTACGCGCAGGAGCACGAGACCCTGGACGCCGGCCGCACGGTCCTGGAGAACATGCGCTCGGCCGCTCCCGACATGGACCTGGTCGAGGTCCGCAAGGTGCTGGGCTCGTTCCTGTTCTCCGGCGACGACGTCGACAAGCCGGCCGGAGTCCTCTCCGGCGGCGAGAAGACCCGTCTCGCGCTCGCCACGCTCGTCGTCTCCTCGGCGAACGTGCTGCTCCTGGACGAGCCGACCAACAACCTCGACCCGGCCAGCCGGGAGGAGATCCTCGGCGCGCTGCGCACCTACACGGGCGCGGTCGTCCTGGTCACCCACGACGAGGGCGCGGTGGAGGCGCTCCAGCCGGAGCGGATCATCCTGCTGCCGGACGGCGTGGAGGACCTGTGGGGCGCCGACTACGCGGACCTCGTCACCCTGGCTTGATCGAATGAATGATCCACTGTGTATGGATCATTCGGCCCATTGCTGATCCATCATCTGTGTGAGATCTCCTCGTCTCCGAGTGTGTCTTACATCAATTTCACGGCCGATCCCTTTGTCGACAAGGGATCGGCCGTCGTGCGTCTCTGACCTGGCACTTCACCGATGAACCCGTTCGGCGGTATCGGCGGCTGGCATCGGAACCACTGATTCCACTTGTGGGGATGTGCTCCTGTCGTCAAAACCGTGTCTTACGGACCTTGCCGAATGGGTGGCCATCGGGCCCAAGAGGGGTGATCATGAGGGGACCAGAGCGCACTTCCCATGAGGAGGCACGGGTGGCCGAGACTCTGAAGAAGGGCAGCCGGGTGACCGGCGCCGCGCGCGACAAGCTCGCGGCAGACCTGAAGAAGAAGTACGACTCCGGTGCGAGCATCCGGGCGCTGGCCGAGGAGACCGGCCGCTCGTATGGCTTCGTACACCGGATGCTCAGCGAGTCGGGTGTCACGCTCCGTGGGCGTGGCGGAGCGACCCGGGGCAAGAAGGCCGCATCGTCCTGACCCCGGGCGGCCCATCGGCTTCGATGGTGGCCACCCGGCCGGTCCTCCCACAGTGCCCTTGAGGGGCCCGGGAGCATCTCAGATCGGCCGGGTGGTTACTGTGCAGTCACTTGGCATGCCGTACGGCACTGCGCGTTGACCGCACTCATCGGAGGCGCCCCATGGCTTCGCCCGACCAGGACCTCGCTCCCGCACTCGACAAGGACGGCGTACGGCTCACCGTCGAAGACGCGCTCGCCACGGTGACCCTGACCAACCCGGCCAAGCGCAACGCCCAGAGCCCCGCACTGTGGCGGGCGTTGGCCGAGGCCGGGCGGTCGCTGCCGGGCACCGTCCGGGTCGTCGTGCTGCGCGGCGAGGGCAAGTCCTTCTCCGCCGGGCTCGATCGGCGGATGCTTGCCCCGGAGGGCATTCCGGGCGAGCCGACGTTCACCGATCTCGCACGTCGCGACGACGCCGAACTGGACGCGAGCATCGCCGCCTTCCAGGAAGCGTTCACCTGGTGGCGGCGGAACGACCTCGTCTCCGTCGCCGCCGTCCAAGGGCATGCCATCGGTGCCGGCTTCCAGCTCGCCCTCGCCTGTGATCTGCGCGTCGTCGCCGACGACGCGCAGTTCGCGATGCGTGAGACCGGCCTCGGGATCGTCCCCGACCTGACGGGCACCCACCCGCTGGTCGAACTGGTCGGGTACGCCCGCGCGCTGGAGATCTGCCTCACCGGGCGGTTCGTCGGCGCTGAGGAGGCGGTGGGCTGTGGGCTCGCGAACCTCGCGGTGCCCGTCGGCGAACTCGACGCCGCCGTACACGATCTGGCCGGGGCGATCGTGGCCGCGCCACGCGACGCCGTGGTGGAGACCAAGGCCCTGCTGCGCGGGGCGGGCGGACGCACCTACGAGGAACAGCGCGCCGCCGAACGGGCCGCCCAGGCGCGACGGCTGCGGGATCTGGCCGGCGTCGGCGACTGAGGCGCGCACGGGCCCGGCGGGACGGCGCTCAGCCCACCGCGGTGACCAGCACCGCCACCGTCCAAGGCCCCTCCAGCGCCGCCGCCACCGCCGTACGCACCCGACGGACCACGTCCCGCGGCCGGTGCCCCGCGGCCACCGCCAGCTCCACCCGGACATGACGGTGCGGCAACGCGGCGGACCCGTCCCTCAACTCGGCGCAGTACACGCCCAGGCCCCCACCGCCCGGACCGCCGGTCAGCCGGACCACGCCCGGGACGGACAGGGCCGCCGTCGCCGCGCGGATCTCATCGGGGTCCGTGCCCTGCCGGGCCCTGGCCGGCCGCGGCACCCGGGCCCGAGCGGGGTCCGCCGGTCCGTCCAGCAGTTCGGTGACCCGCAGGTCCACGTCCGTGACCGTCAGCCCGAGCCGCCGGTCCGCCGCCGCGTAGAGGGCCAGCCGGAGCCGGGACGCCGTCCGAGGCAGCGGCTCGGTGGCCTCGGCCGCGAAGTCCGCGGTCACCCGCAGCGGCCCCGGGGGCAGCGCGCTCGGCGGCGGCGGTACAGCGGGCTCCTGAGCCTCGTCCGGATCGGCGAGTGTGATCCGCAGCGCACCGAGCCGCACCCCCGGCACCCCCGGCTCCTTCGCCACCGCGCGCCGCAGCACCGCCTGCGCCGCCGTCTCCGTGATCCACCCGCCGTCCCGTGCGCCGCCGAGCGGCAGCAGCCTGCCGAGCCCCACCTGCTGCCGTACCGCGCGGGTCCATGGGTCCGCCGTCATTCCTCCAGCCTGCCCCATTCCCGGCGCACGATCCCGCCACCGCACATACCGTGGTCGAAGGACGACGACCGGAAGGGACGCACGGCGATGACCGATACGACGGAGCAGAACCGGACGACGGGCCCCGAGGACGAGAACGAGTCACCGGTGCAGACCCGCAAGGCCACCAAGCGCGGCGGCGGGGACCCGGCGAGCCGCGGCCGGACCACCATCGCCGACGGAGTCGTCGAGAAGATCGCCGGGCTCGCCGCGCGGGACGTGCTGGGCGTGCACGCGATGGGGAGCGGGCTGAGCCGGACCTTCGGCGCCGTGCGCGACCGGGTGCCGGGCGGTTCGAAGTCGGTGACCCGCGGGGTGAAGGCCGAGGTCGGCGAGGTGCAGACCGCGCTCGACCTGGAGATCGTCGTGGACTACGGCGTGTCCATCGGCGATGTGGCCCGGGACGTCCGGGAGAACGTGATCGCCGCCGTGGAACGGATGACCGGGCTTGAGGTCGTCGAGGTCAACATCGCGGTGAGTGATGTCAAGCTCCCGGAGGAAGAAGAAGAGGAGCAGGAACCGCGGATCCAGTGACGCCCCGGCGGCGACCGGACCACGCGGCTGAGGAGCGGAGGAGGACGGCATGAGCATGGCCGTGGTCGGCATGATCGCCGGGATGGCGCTGGGCTTCGCCGGGTACTTCGGCGGGTTCGGCGCGTTCCTGCTGGTGGCGGCCCTGGGTGCGATCGGGTTCGTCGTCGGCCGGTTCCTGGAGGGGGACCTGGAACCGGGTGACTTCTTCCGGACCCGCGACGGTAAGCACGACCGGCACCGATGACGACCGCGAGCGAGCCGGCGAGCGAGTCCGTGAGCGACGGGGCACACGCGGCACACGGACCCGCGACCGTTGTCGCGCCCGGCGAACGCGGCGCCACCCGGATCGCCGACCGGGTCGTCGCGAAGATCGCCGCGCAGGCCGCGCGGGAGGCCGTCGGCGCGCTCCCGAAGGACGCCGCGCCCCCGCACGCGACCGTCGTCGTGCGTCCCCCGGCCGCCGAGACCGCCCGGAGCCGGGGCACCGCCACCGCCTCCGTCCGGGTCCGCGTCCACCTCGAACTGGACTACCCGACCGACATCGGCGCCCGGTGCGCGGCCGTGCGTCGCCATGTGACCGAGCGGGTAGGCACGTTGGTGGACATGGAAGTGCCGGAAGTCGCCGTGGAGGTCGAGCGGCTGCATCCGGCACCGGGGCACGGCGCGGACGGGAGGACGCGATGAGCGAGCCCCAGGGCACGGAGACCGGCACCCGGCCGCTGCCGGTCATCAAGCAACCGGCCGGGCCCGCACTCGACCAGTCCGCCTCGGCCGCGGACTACGACCCCCCGCCCACCGCGCGCCACCCGGACGGCCGGGACGGCCGCTTCTGGTCCGTGCGCCGGGTGCCCGCCGGCATCGTCGCGCTGCTGCTCCTGCTCGGCGCGGGTGTCTTCCTGTACGACATCGCTGCCGTACGGGCCCAACGACCGGCCACGCACTGGCGCCGCGCACTGGCCCACCAGCTCGCCGAGCGGCCCCTCGACGACATCTGGGTGCTGGTCGGCGCCGGCGTCGCCGCGGTCCTCGGCCTGTGGCTGATCGCGCTCGCCGTCACGCCCGGCCTGCGGAACCTGCTGCCGATGCGGCGCACCCACCCCGACGTCCGAGCCGGCCTGCACCGCGCTGCTGCCGCCCAAGTGCTGCGCGACCGCGCCATGGAGGTCTCGGGCGTGCGGTCGGTGCGGGTGCGGATGCGGCGGCGGAAGGCCGACGTCCGCGCGGTCTCGCACTTCCGCGAACTCGACGAGGTACGCGCCGACCTGGACCTCACGCTCGCCGAGGCGGTCCGGGGACTGGGCCTGGTCCGCCCGCCCGCCCTGTCGGTGCGGGTGGCGCGGCCCGGACGGAAGGGGTGACGGCGGTGCTCCGGATCGTCAACAGAGTGCTGATCGGGATCACCGGGCTGCTGCTGCTCGCCCTCGGCGGCCCGGTGCTGGCCGTGGGCCTGGGGGTCCGGCCGCCGTCCTGGTGGATCCACGGCGGGCCGCACGACGTGCTGCTCAGTAACGCCCAGCGGACCCGGTGGCGGGATGCGGGCTGGTGGTGGCCCGCGGTCATCGCCGCGCTCGCCGTCCTCGTCCTGCTCATGCTGTGGTGGCTGACCGCGGTGCTGCGCCGCCGCCGACTGGCCGAGGTGCTCGTCGACACGGGCGATGGCGCGGGCGCGCTGCTGCGCGGCCGGGCGCTGGAGTCCGTGCTCGTCGGCGACGCGGCCCGGCTGGACGGGGTGGCCCATGCCCAGGCGACGCTGACCGGCCGCCGCACCGCCCCCGAGGCCAGGGTCTGGCTCCGGCTGGAACCGGACGTGGACCCCGGCACGGCGCTGCACCACCTCGCTACCGAGTCCCTGGCCCGCGCCCGTGACTCCGCGGGCCTGACGGCGCTGCCGACGGAGGTACGCCTACGAGCCGTCAAGCACCGCGCGGAGCGGGTGACCTGACGAAGCCGGCCCGGCCGGAGACCCCGGTCGGGGTTCGTCCGCCGTCGGCGTCGCGGGCTCAGAAGCCGTGGCGCATTCCGCCGTCGACCGGGATCATGATGCCCGTCAGATAGGAGGCGGCCGGGGACAGGGCGAACGCGGCCACCCGGCCGAACTCCGCCGGTGTGCCGTACCGGCGCAGCGGGATGAGCGCCTCGTTCGCCGCCCGGGTGACCGCCGGGTCCGCGGACAGCCCGTCCAGCTCGCGCACGCGGTCCGTGTCGATGCGCGCCGGCAGCAGCCCCACGACCCGGATCCCGCGCGGCCCCAGCTCGTCCGCGATCGACTTGGCGAAGCCGGCCAGTCCGGGCCGCAGCCCGTTGGAGATCGTCAGCCCCGGGATCGGCTCGTGCACCGACCCGGACAGCACGAACCCGATGACACCGCCCTCCGACAGCTCCGCGGCCGCCGCGCGAGCGATCCGCACCGCGCCCAGGAACACCGACTCGAACCCCGCACGCCACTGCTCGTCCGTGGTGTCCTCGATGAACCCCGGCGGCGGCCCGCCGACGCTGATGAGCACGCCGTCGAAGCCGCCGAACCGCTCGCGGGCGGTCGCGATCAGCCGCGCGGGGGCGTCCGGCTCGGCGTTGTCCACGGCCGCTCCCACCGCGTCGGGGCCCAGCTCGGCCGCCGCGTCGGCGACCCGCTGCCCGTCCCGCCCCGTGATGACCACCTTCGCCCCGTCGGCGACCAGCTCGCGCGCGGCTGCGTTGCCCAGCCCGCGCGTGGCCCCCGTGACGACATACACCCGGTCCTTCAGTCCAAGATCCATGGCGCCTATCCTGCCCCGTCACCCCCGAACAGTACGAGGGCGGTGTTCACCAGGGCGATATGGCTGAACGCCTGCGGGAAGTTGCCCAGCTGGTGCCCGGTCGCGGGGTCGTACTCCTCGGAGAGCAGCCCCACGTCGTTGGCGAGTCCCACCAGCCGATCGAACAGCTCCCGCGCCTCCTGTGTACGGCCCGTCAGATGCAGCGCGTCCGCGAGCCAGAACGAGCAGGCCAGAAAGACGCCCTCACGGCCCGGCAGCCCGTCGATCCCGGTGCCGATCCCCGTGTCGATGTCGGTGTCGGCGCCGGCATAGCGCCGCACGAAGCCGTCGCGCCCCAGCTCCGCGCGGACCGCGTCCACCGTGCCGATCACCCGTGGGTCGTCCGGCGGCAGGAACCCGGCGCGGGGGATGATCAGCAGGGCGGCGTCCAACTCCCGCGAGCCGTAGTACTGGGTGAAGGTGTTCCGGTCCGGGTCATAGCCCCGCTCGCACACCTCGCGGTGCACCTCGTCCCGCAGCGCCCGCCAGCCCGCCAGGTCCCCGGGGAGTTCGGGACGCTCCTCCAGCGTGCGCACCGCCCGGTCGGCGGCCACCCACACCATCACCTTCGAGTGCACGAAGTTCCGGCGGCCGCCGCGCACCTCCCACAACCCCTCGTCCGGCTGCCGCCAGTGGGTGCGCAGCCATTCCAGCAGGATGTTCTGCATCGACCACATGTGCGGCTTCGGTGACAGCCCGGAACGGCGGGCCAGCCACAGCGAGTCCAGGACCTCGCCGTACACGTCGAGCTGCAACTGGTTGACGGCGCCGTTGCCGATCCGCACCGGCGCCGACCCGGCGAAGCCGGACAGCCACGGCACTTCGAACTCGGGCAGCCGTCGCTCACCGGCCACGCCGTACATGATCTGCAGGTCCGCCGGATCGCCCGCGACCGCCCGCAGCAGCCAGTCGCGCCATGCCTCGGCCTCCTTGTGGTAGCCCGCGGACAGCAGGGCGCCGAGGGTGAGGGTGGAGTCGCGCAGCCAGCAGTAGCGGTAGTCCCAGTTGCGCAGTCCGCCCAGTTCCTCGGGCAGCGACGTGGTGGCCGCGGCGACGATGCCGCCGGTCGGCCGGTACGTGAGGGCCTTGAGGGTGATCAGGGAGCGTACGACGGCGTCCCGGTACGGGCCGGTGTAGCGGCACCGGGCCGCCCAGCGCCGCCAGTCCCTGACGCTGGAGCCGAGCGCTGCGTACGGGTCGACCAGGCCGGGCCGCGGCTCGTGCGAGGGATGCCAGGTGAGGACGAAGGCGATCTTCTCGCCCTCCGTGACGGAGAACTCGGAGTGCGTGCCGAAGTCCTTGCCCCAGGTCCGTACCTCGGGCTCGCTGCGCAGCCACACCGAGTCCGGTCCGGCGACGGCGACGCGGTGGCCGCCGGAGCGGCGCATCCACGGGATGATCGAGCCGTAGTCGAAGCGGAGACGGAGCGTGCTGTGCACGGTGACACGTCCGCTGACGCCCTCCACGATCCGGATCAGCTCGGGGGCGCGGTCGCGCTGCGGCATCAGGTCGGTGACCCGGACCGTCCCCTGCGGGGTGTCCCACTCGGTGTCGAGGACCAGTGTGTCGGGGCGGTAGCCGCGCCGGGTGCAGCTGCCCGCGCCCACGGGTGCGATCCTCCAGTGCCCGTTCTCCTCGTCGCCCAGGAGCCTGGCGAAGCAGGCACCGGAGTCGAAGCGGGGCAGGCACAGCCAGTCGATGGAGCCGTCCTTGCCGACCAGGGCAGCGGTCTGTTCATCGCTGATGAGGGCATAGTCCTCGATGCGGGGGTGCACGGAAATCCGGGTTCCCGGTGTGCCGACGGGGCAATCCGGGGCGCGGCCGGGCGGGTGACGTGCCCGCTGGTCACACGGCGGCCGGCTCCGCCCGCGGCGTCGTCTCGCCGTCCGCCGCCTGGGCCCGCTCCCGCGCCTCCCGGCGGGCCAGCACGGCCCAGCCGACCGGGACCGCGGCGGCGAACAGCCACCACTGGATCATGTACGCGTAGTTCAGCGGGGCGTCTTCCTTGCCCGGGTCGGAGATCTGCTGCGGGGTGTCGCCCTCGGGGGCCGTCTGTTCGACGTAGCCGCCGAGCACGTCGGCGCCGAGCCGACGCGCTTCCTCCTCGCTGTTGATCAGCATGATCTGGCGGTCCGGCAGCCCCCCGATGTTCTTGATGCCGCTCGCCGCGGTCGTCTCGTCCGCCTTCAGCCGTCCCGTGATGGTGGTGCGGCCCGCGGGCGGCGCGGGGATCTTCGGGAAGGCGGTCTGGGACCCGGTCGCCGGGATCCAGCCGCGGTTGACCAGCAGCACCTTGCCGTCGGTCAGTACGAACGGGGTAAGGACATGGAAGCCGACCTCGTCGTCGGAGTTGACGCGGCGGCGTACCACGACCTCGCGGCCGGTGTCGAAGGTGCCGGTCGCGGTGACGCTGCGGTACCGCTCGGTCCGGGTCACCGCGTGGCCGGGCGAGGTCAGCTGCTCCACGGGTACGGGCTTGGCGGACAGGGCGTCGGTGACCAACTGGTTCCGGGCGCTGCGCTCTTCGTACCGGTGCTTCTGCCAGAAGCCCAGCTCGATCATCACGGGGATCAGGAGCAGGGCGATCAGGGTGAGGATCACCCACTGCCGGGTCAACAGGAAGCGGTACACCCGTTGACCGTACAACTCCGACGTCGGGTGCATTCAGTCGGGTACCGGTTCACACCCGGTCCACGATCCCCGTCTTCCCCGCGGCGCGGGCGCAGTGGGCGCCGCAGTACCACTGGCCGTCGGCCTCCACGCCCTGGCCGATGATCGAGACCTGGCAGTGCTCGCAGACCGGGGCCATGCGGTGGATCGCGCAGGAGAAGCAGTCGAAGACATGGACCGCGCCCTGGGCGTGCACCTCGAACGTCATTCCGTAGTCATTGCCACAAACTTCGCATTTCGCCATGGGGCTCAGGGTGAGCGGTCGCCGTCGCCCGGGCGAGCGGCGGCCGGGCGAGTCGTCCGCCAATCACCCGTCCGCACGGCCACCCGCCGACCCGCCGCGCGGGGGCCGCCCGCCGTACGGCGGGCCCGGGTTCGCGGCGGCCCCGGGCGCGGGGCGGGCCGTGCGTGGGGCGGCCCCGTCGTACGGCGCGGCCCTTGCGATGCGCGGTCCGTCGTCCGCTGTGCGGTCAGCGGCGCGGGGTCGTCGGCTCCACGTCTCTCAGGAGTTGGCCGAACGCCGCCTCGTCGATCACCGGCGTTCCCTATTGCCGTGCTTTGGCGCGGCGGCCCCGTCGTACGGCGACCCGGGCCCGCGGCGACCGCCGTCGTACGGCGCCGCCCGTGCGCGTGGTCGCCGCCTTCGTACAGTCGCGTGCTGCGTACGGTCGCGTGCTGCATACGTACGTGCGTTGCGCGGTCCGTCGTCCGCTGTGCGGTCAGCGGCGCGGGGTCGTCGGCTCCACGTCTCTCAGGAGTTGGCCGAACGCCGCCTCGTCGATCACCGGCGTCCCGTACTGCCGTGCCTTGACCGCCTTCGAGGTGCCCGAGTCGGGGTCGTTCGTGACCAGCAGGCTGGTCAGCCGGGACAGGCTCGATGCCACATGCAGCCCGGCCTCGGTCGCCCGGTCCTCCAGCAGCTCCCGGTCGACCGATGTGTCCCCGGAGAACGCGACCCGCATGCCCTGCTTGAGCCGCTGGCCCTCCTCCCAGCGCCCCGGGTTGGGGTAGGGGCACGCGGGCCGCTTGCGGGCGGGACGCCAACCGGTCGGCCGATAGCCGCCCCAACCGCCGCTCGCCTGCCGGCCGATCAGCGGCGCAGGCGTGTCGTTCCACTCGGTCAGCGGCCGGCACTCCAGCAGCGGCAGCCGGAGGTCACCCCGCGCCGCGGCCCGCAGACTGGGCCGGAATGCCTCCGCGAGCACGCGCGCGTCGTCCAGCGCGTGATGCGCCTGCCGCTGTACGACGCCGAAGTGCGCCGCCAGCGACTCCAGCTTGTGGTTGGGCAGCGGCAGGCCCAGCTCCTTGGACAGCGCGATGGTGCACAGCCGCTGACGCACCGGCGCCTCGCGCTTCGCGCGCGCGTACTCACGCGCGATCATCTGCCAGTCGAAGACGGCGTTGTGCGCGACGAGCACCCGGCCCGCCAGCCGGGCGGCGAACTCCTCGGCGACGTCCGCGAAGAGCGGCGCCCTTGTCAGCACCTCGCTCGTCAGACCATGGATCCACACCGGGCCCGGATCGCGCTCCGGGTTGACCAGCGTGTACCAGTGGTCCTCGACCTCGCCGCGCGCGTCCAGCCGGTAGACGGCCGCGGAGACGATCCGGTCGTCCCGGGCCAGGCCGGTGGTCTCCACGTCAACAACCGCGTACCCCTTGGGATACGCGGCCGGCCACCGGGTGGGGGAGGACGTCGCGGTCGTACGGTCTTCGAGCATGGTCACTGAGGATACGGGCCGGGACCGACAGCCCGGCCCCCGAGGCTCCCGGTGCCGCTCGGCGTGCCGGACCCCGCGTCAATTTCCCTCCCTCGGCATACGGTTCGGGCACGGGCTCGCCGTCCGGTCGGCAAGGCGCGCTCGCGCGGCGGCCGTTGCGCGTCCCGCACCCGGGAGCGTCGCTGCGGGCGCACCGGAGCACGGGGTGCGATCCTCCGTGCTGTGACGGAACCGACGCACCCCCCACACGACGAACCGCACGGCAACGCGCTCGGCTCCCGGCTGAACTGGCTGCGGGCGGCCGTCCTCGGTGCGAACGACGGCATCGTGTCCACCGCCGGACTCGTCGTCGGCGTGGCCGGGGCGACGAGCGACCGTGCCGCCCTGCTCACCGCCGGACTCGCCGGGCTGCTCGCCGGTTCGATGTCGATGGCCGCGGGCGAGTATGTGTCCGTGTCGACCCAGCGCGACTCGGAGATGGCCGCCCTGGCCGTGGAGAAGCGGGAGTTGAAGGAGCGGCCGCAGGCCGAACTGGAGGAGTTGGCCGGGTTGCTGGAGGAGCGCGGGCTGTCCCGGGAGGTGGCGCGGGAGGCGGCGCAGCAGTACACCGCGCGGGACGCGCTGCGGGCCCACGCGCGCGTGGAACTGGGGATCGACCCGGACGAGCTGACCAATCCCTGGCACGCGGCGTGGGCGAGCTTCCTGGCCTTCACCGCCGGCGCGCTGCTGCCGCTGCTCGCCATCGTGCTGCCGCCCGCGGACCGGCGGCTCCCGGTCACCGTGGTGTCCGTCCTGGCCTCACTGGTGCTGACCGGCTGGGGCAGCGCCCGGCTGGGCGCGGCGGCCCCCGGCCGGGCGGTGCTGCGGAACGTGACCGGGGGAGCCCTGGCCATGGGGGTCACCTACGCGGTCGGCACACTGCTCCAAGCGGTCGGTGTCTGACCGGTCCGCGGTCCGGCGCGCGGGACCGCCCGACGGCGGCGGGCGCGTGGACGACGTACCGTGAAGTGGGCTCGATCATCTCCGGGCGCACCGCATGCGGCACCCGTACCACCAGGACGAGCACTACGACGTGCACCACGGCGAGCACCACGAGGTGCATCACCGCACGAACACGGCACGAACACGGCACGAACGCCCATGAGAAGGACCCCTGCCATGCGCGCCACCACCATCCACGCCCCGTACGACATCCGCGTGGAGAACGTGCCCGAGCCGGTCGTGCGGCTGCCCACCGACGCGGTGGTGCGGGTGCTGCGCGCCGGCATCTGCGGCAGCGACCTGTGGGCCTACCGCGGCCAGGCGCCTCGGCAGCCGGGGCAGCGGACCGGTCACGAGTTCCTGGGCGTCGTCGAGGAGACCGGCTCCGAGGTGGGCACCGTCCGCCGTGGCGACCTCGTGGTGGCGCCGTTCATGTGGTCCGACGGCGTCTGCGACTTCTGCCGCGAGGGCCTCACCGCCTCCTGCGAGCACGGCGGCTTCTGGGGTTCCGTCGGCTACGACGGCGGCCAGGGCGAGGCCGTCCGCGTGCCCTTCGCCGACGGCACCCTCGTGCTGCTGCCCAAGGACGCGGCCGGCGACGACCGTCTGCTGCCCGCCCTGCTGACCCTCTCCGACGTCCTCGGCACCGGCCACCACGCCGCCCTCGGCGCCGGTGTGCGCCCCGGTGCCGCCGTCGCCGTCGTCGGGGACGGCGCCGTCGGCCTGTGCGCGGTCCTCGCGGCCCGGAGGCTGGGCGCCGAGCGGATCATCGCGCTCGGCCGGCACCAGGTCCGTACGGACCTCGCGCGCCGCTTCGGCGCCACCGATGTCGTCGCCGAACGCGGGGAGGCGGCCGTCGAGGCGGTCCGCGCGCTCACCCGGGGCCAGGGCGCGCACGCCGTCGTCGAGGCGGTCGGCACCGAGCAGTCGATGCGCACGGCCGTGCGCATCGCCCGGGACGGCGGCGCCATCGGCTACGCCGGCGTGCCGCACGGCAGCGGCACCGGCTTCGATCCGGGCGTCATGTTCGACCGGAACATCGCGCTGCGCGGCGGGGTCGCGCCGGTCCGTGCGTACATTCCGGAGCTGCTGCCGGACGTCCTCGACGGCACCGTCGACGCCTCGCCCGTCTTCGACCTGACGGTCGGTCTGGAGAGCGTGCCGGAGGGCTACAAGGCGATGGACGAACGCACGGCCCTGAAGGTCCTCGTCACCACCTGAGCCATCACCAGCCTGAGCTGTCGCCACCTGAGTCGTCACCACCTGAATCGTCGCCACTTGAGCCGTCGTCGGGACCGTCTGACTCGCCTTCGGGTCAGGTCACCAGCGGATCGGCAGGGGCAGCGCGGTCAGCAGTCCCGATACCGCGACCACCGCCCCGAGAACGATCACCTCGCCCCGCGCGGGTACGCACGCGGCCAGCGGGTCGGGTGCCCGGCGCAGCCGGATCCGCGCCCACAGGGCGAGCAGGGCGACGGCGACCACCAGGATCACCTTGGCCAGCAGGGTGCGCCCGTAGGCCGTCTCCGTCAGCTGGTGCAGCACCGTGCCCGCGGGCATCCGGCGCAGGGTGCTCCACACGCCCGTGGCGGTGATTGCCGCGAGGAGAACGGTGGCCACGCGCGCGTAGAGTCCCAGCAACCCGGCGCCCGCCGCGCCGGCGCCGTCCCGGTGCCACAGCCGCAGCGTCCGCAGCGCATGCGGGAGGCCGCCGGTCCACAGCGCCGCGGATGTCAGGTGCACAAGGGTCAGGCCCGTACCGATCAGCGGGCTGTGCTCGGTCGTGGGGTGGGCGCGCAGCGCCTCCGCGCAGACCACCGCGGCCGACGGCCAGCACTGGAGGCCGGGCCTGCGGCCGACGGCGCACAGCCCGGCCAGGACGAACGCGTTGACCTCCAGCAGGGCGAGCGCGCCGTCACGGGTGCCGTAGAGGCCGCCGATGTCGATCTGGGAGGGGCTGTGCGGCACCAGGTTGCCGGTCGCCACGACCGAGGCGAGCCCCAGCGCGGCGAGGAAACCGGCGACGGCCGCGTACGGTGCCCAGCTGCGGGGAACGCCGGACGGCGCGCCCGGCAACCCGCGGGCCAGCCGGTTCACGAACAGCTCGCCCACCGGTACGCACAGGGCCGCGAACAGCACCGTGCGCAGCAGGGCGATGCCGCCGACGCCCGGGGCGGCGGCCTCCCCGGTGCCGTGCAGTGCGGCGGACGGTCCCAGCAGGGGTATCAGCGCGGCCAGTGCCACCAGGGCCAGGACGGCGGCGGCCCGGCGCGTCCCGGACCGGCGGCCGGTGCCCCGCGTGCCGTCCGCCTCGGCGGTCGGTCGTATCAATGTCACCCCTGGATCTTCGCCAGCCGCCACAAACGGGAGCAAGCCGAGGAAAGCAACCGAGGAACGGAATTCCGTCCCCGATTACGTTTCCGGCCACTTCCCCACGCCCCGCGCCGCCGCCCGCGTCCCGTCGGTCTTGTCGCGCTGCGTGCGGTCTTCGCCGACCGCTTCCCGAAGCCGGTGTCGGCGTGCTGTCCGGGGAGTCCCGGCAGCCACGGCGGGTCCACGCGCCCGCACGTCCGCGTGCAGCCCCGTGGCAGGGAACAGGGGAAGAAGCCGCGAGGAGGGCCGAGGCACGCGCGTGTGCCGGGTCGGTCGTGCTGCGTTCGACCAGCGGATGCCGGGACACCTCGGCGGTTCGGGGTGGTTGGGCGGCGGTGCGCACCCGGCCGTCCGTGGTCCGCCAGAGCCGGGACAGCGGCGCGAAATCGACCGGTGGTGCCCACCCGTCGGACCCGCGGAGCCGCTCGCGGTGGAAGTGCGGTGGTGGCGACGACCGTGTCGTTGACCCGGACCGCGGGTACCTCAGTGAGCCCTGGCCCCCCGGCGCCCCTGGCCCGCCGCGCCCCGGCTCGGCGACGGTCGGCGCACACACCCGGCGGTATTGATGCCGTATCGACTCGACCGATGCTCGACTCGACCGATGCCGTATCGACTCGGTCCAGTCTTGATCCGACTTGATCCGATCAACCCGCAGTCAAGACTGGACCGTGACACAGGCGGGCGGCCCGGACAGATGTCCCCGTCGCCGCCCGCCTGTGCCCGGTGCTACTTCGTCACGGCGGCCAGGGCGTTCGCCGTGCCCCAGCCGTAGAAGCCGTTGTAGTTCTTCGAGCCCTCGCACACCGCGTCGATCTTGCCGTCGCCGTCGATGTCGTACGGGTCGGTGCACGGCGTGGCCGTGGCGCCGATGTACAGCAGCGCCTTGACCAGGGCCGGCGAGGCGTGCGGGTGGGTGGACTTGATCAATGCGGCGACACCCGCGACGTGCGGGCTGGCCATCGAGGTGCCGGCCATGTAGCCCCACGTGCCGCCGGGCAGAGGGCCCAGGATCAGACCGCTGGTCGCCGGGGGCTGCGGCGTCTGATAGGCGGTCGAGTCACCGCCGGGCGCGGCGATGTCGATGACTCCGAGGCCGTGGTTGGAGAAGGACGACTTGATGCCCTTCGCGCCGGTGGCCGCGACGGTCACGACACCCGGCAACTGGGTCGGTATGTCGTAGCACTTGGACGGGTCGATCACCCGGTCCGACGGGGTGCCGTCGTTGGGCGAGGACGGGTCGGTGATCGAGTCGGACGCGAGGTCGTAGCTCTCGTTGCCCGCCGCGGCGACGTTGACCGCACCCTTCCGCTCCGCGTACCGGGAGGCCCGGGTGACGGCCTCCACGAGGGCCTTCTGGTCCGGGTCGTTCTTGCAGTTGAAGTACCACGGGTCGGTGTAATAGCTGTTGTTGGTCACGTCGACGCCGTGCTCGGCCGCCCATACGAAGCCGCAGACCACGGCCTCCGTGTAGAAGAAGCCGTCCGGGTTGGAGACCTTGATGCCGGCCACCTTGACGCCCGGCGCCACGCCCGTCATGCCCACGCCGTTCTTGGCGCCCGCGATCTCGCCGGCGACGTGTGTGCCGTGCGGGCTCTCGGACGCGCTGGGTCGCCAGGCTCCGTCGGCCGTGTCCGGCTTGCCCGTCACGCAGTTGACGGAGGCGTTCCGGTCGAAGTTGGGCGCGATGTCGGGGTGGGTGTCGTCCACGCCGGTGTCGATGACGGCGACCGTCACCTTCGGGCTGCCGAGGGTCTTCTCGTGCGCCTTGTCCGCCTTGATGGCGGGCAGGTCCCACTGCAGGGGCTCCAACGGGTCCTGTCCGTCGGCCGCCTGAGCCTTGGCGACCTCCTCGGCGCTGAGCACCTTCGGGGCGCCGACGTCCGTGGTCGACTGCGCGGGCAACGGTGCGTTGCGCGTGGCACCCGCCGACTCGACGCCGGGCACCTTGCGGATCGCCTTGGCGAAATCGGGGTTCGCCGAGTGGACGACGATCACGCCGATCCGGTCGTACGTCGCAACGACGCTGCCGCCGTTCGCGGCCACCGCCTCTTGTACCGATGCGATGGTGCGATGGTGCGTCGCGGTGTTGACGACGTACGACAGCGCCGGACCGTCCGCCGACCGGCCCGCCGAGGCCGCCGAGGCCGCTGCGGGGGCCGCCGACGCGGCCGACGGCAGAAAGCCCAGCGAGGCGGTCAGCGACAGCACGACCGGCACGGCGAGGCCGAGCCGGCGTCTGGAACGCAGATGAAGCATGGGGTCTCCACATCATCCGAAAACAAAACCGCCCGAGACACAGGTGCTGCCCGGGCAGGTACATGACGGGTGGTGCAGGGTGAAGCTATCTCCCCGCCGCGCTGGCCAGCAATGACTTGGGGGGACGACTTCGAAAAGAACTCATAGGACTTGAACCCGACCTCGCGTGGCGCCGTGGACCTTCGACAGGGGCACGAGCACGATCGAGCCCCCGTCCGCACCCCACCCGCACACCCCCCGCACACCGAGGAGACTCCGTGGCTACCGAGACACCGCCCCACTCTGAACCCCATCACCGGCTCCCCTCCACCGAGGAGTTCGTCGCGGTGCAGGAGAGCGCGGAGTTCGGTGAACTGCGCCGCTCCCACCGCTCCTTCGCCTTCCCGCTGACCGTCGCGTTCATCGCCTGGTACCTGCTGTACGTGCTGCTGTCCAACTACGCGGGCGGCTTCATGGGCACCGAGCTGTTCGGCAACATCAACGTGGCGCTCGTCCTCGGTCTCGCCCAGTTCCTCACCACGTTCCTCATCGCCTGGTGGTACGCGCGGCACGCCGCCGCGAAGCTGGACCCCAAGGCCGAGGCGATCAAGTCCCGGACGGAGGGCGGCGCATGAGCCCCGCGATCACCCTGGCCGCAGGTGAGGCCGGCGAGCACCGAACGCTGATCATCACTCTGTTCGCGGTGTTCGTCGCCGCGACCCTCGTCATCACCGTCTGGGCGGGCCGCCAGACCAAGGACGCCAGCGACTTCTACGCGGGCGGACGGCAGTTCACCGGTTTCCAGAACGGCCTCGCCGTCTCCGGCGACTACATGTCCGCGGCATCCTTCCTCGGCATCGCGGGCGCCATCGCCCTGTTCGGCTACGACGGCTTCCTGTACTCCATCGGCTTCCTGGTCGCCTGGCTCGTCGCCCTGCTCCTGGTCGCCGAGCCGCTGCGCAACTCCGGCCGCTACACCATGGGCGACGTACTCGCCTACCGGATGCGTCAGCGCCCCGTCCGCACCGCGGCCGGCACCTCCACCATCGTCGTGTCGATCTTCTACCTGCTGGCCCAGATGGCCGGCGCGGGCGTCCTGGTCTCCCTGCTGCTCGGCATCACCAGCGACGGCGGCAAGATCGCCATCGTCGCCCTGGTCGGCGTCCTGATGATCGTCTACGTCACGATCGGCGGCATGAAGGGCACCACCTGGGTGCAGATGGTCAAGGCCGTGCTGCTCATCCTGGGCGCCCTGCTGCTGACCTTCCTGGTCCTGCTGAAGTTCCACTTCAACGTCTCCGACCTGCTGGGCTCGGCCGCCGACAACAGCGCCAAGGGCAGCGCCTTCCTGGAGCCCGGCCTCAAGTACGGCGCGACGGGCACCACCAAGCTGGACTTCATCTCGCTCGGTATCGCCCTGGTCCTGGGCACCGCCGGCCTGCCGCACATCCTGATCCGCTTCTACACGGTGCCCACCGCCAAGGCCGCCCGTAAGTCGGTGATCTGGGCGATCGGCCTGATCGGCGCCTTCTACCTGATGACCCTCGCCCTCGGCTTCGGCGCCGCCGCGCTGATCAAACCGGACGAGATCATCGCCTCCAACAAGGCGGGCAACACGGCGGCGCCCCTGCTCGCCCTGCACCTCGGCGGAGTGGACTCCGACTGGGGCGCGATCCTGCTCGCCACCATCTCCGCGGTCGCCTTCGCCACCATCCTCGCGGTCGTCGCCGGCCTGACCCTGGCCTCGTCCTCCTCCTTCGCCCACGACATCTACGCCAACGTCATCAAGAAGGGCCAGGCCACCGAGAAGCAGGAGCTCGGCGCGGCCCGCTGGGCCACGGTCGGCATCGGCGCCGTCTCCATCGTCCTGGGCGCCCTCGCCCGCGACCTGAACGTCGCCGGTCTGGTGGCCCTCGCCTTCGCCGTCGCCGCCTCCGCGAACCTGCCGACGATCCTCTACAGCCTGTTCTGGAAGCGGTTCACCACCGCCGGCGCGCTGTGGTCGATCTACGGCGGCCTGATCACCGCGGTCGGCCTGGTGCTGTTCTCGCCCGTGGTCTCCGGCAAGGAGACGTCGATGTTCCCCGACGTCGACTTCCACTGGTTCCCGCTGGAGAACCCGGGCATCATCTCCATCCCGGTCGGCTTCCTGCTGGGCGTCCTCGGCACGCTCCTGTCGAAGGAGACGCCGGACGCCGGCAAGTACGCCGAGTTGGAGGTACGGTCCCTGACCGGCACCGGAGCACACTGAACGCCCCGCACGGACGGCCGCGTCGCAGGGACCTGTGAGCCGGCCGTCCGGGCTGCCGTCCGGGCTCCCTGTCGGACCGGCTCTCGGCCGATGTCAGCGGTGTCACGTAGGCTCGCCAGTGACGGAAGAAGCGTGTTCGGGAGACGGGAGGGGGCCCACGTGCTCATCGACACCTACGGCCGGGTGGCCACCGACCTTCGGGTCTCGCTGACCGACCGGTGCAATCTGCGCTGCACCTACTGCATGCCCGAGGAGGGCCTGCAGTGGCTGGCCAAGCCCGACCTGCTCACCGACGACGAGATCGTCCGCCTGGTCGACGTCGCGGTCACCTCCCTCGGCATCGAAGAGGTCCGCTTCACCGGCGGTGAGCCCCTGCTGCGCCCCGGCCTGGTCGGCATCGTCGAACGGGTCGCGGCCTTGCGTCCGCGCCCCCGGCTGTCCCTCACCACCAACGGCATCGGCCTGAAGCGCACGGCCACCGCCCTGAAGACGGCCGGCCTGGACCGGATCAACGTCTCCCTCGACACACTCCGCCCGGATGTCTTCAAGGCCCTCACCCGCCGCAACCGCCACCAGGACGTCCTGGACGGCCTCGACGCCGCCCGGACCGCGGGCCTCACCCCGGTCAAGGTCAACACGGTCCTGATGCCGGGCCTGAACGAGGACGAGGCCCCGGACCTCCTCGCCTGGGCGCTGGAGCACGGCTACGAACTGCGCTTCATCGAGCAGATGCCCCTGGACGCCCAGCACGGCTGGAAGCGCGAGGGCATGGTCACGGCCGCGGACATCCTGGTCGCCCTGAACGCCCGCTTCGAGCTGACCCCGGAGGGCACCGGGGAGCGCGGCTCGGCCCCGGCCGAACGCTGGCTGGTGAACGGCGGCCCGCAGCGCGTCGGCGTCATCGCCTCCGTCACCCGCCCGTTCTGCGCGGCCTGCGACCGCACCCGGCTGACCGCCGACGGGCAGATACGCACCTGCCTGTTCGCCCGGGAGGAGACCGACCTGCGCGGCGCGCTCCGCTCCGGTGCGCCCGACGAGGAGATCGCCCGCATCTGGCGGCTCGCGATGTGGGGCAAGAAGGCCGGATCCGGTCTGGACGACCCGTCGTTCCTGCAACCGGAGCGACCCATGTCGGCGATCGGCGGCTGAGGCGTGCGCCCGGGGCGCGGCGGGTGAGGGGGAGCCGGGCGGGGGAGAAGGGCGGCGGCCGCTCTCAGCTACGGCCCCATAGGGGCGCGGGGTTGTATCGATATGCGGCTCCGCCGCGCTGGGGGTCCCCCTGTTCGAGCGAAGCCGGGAACTTGGGGGAGCGACCGGCCACGAGCCGCCGCAGACGAGCGACGGCCACTCACGGCCCTCCCAGCGGAGCGCTCAGCGCTCCTCCCACTCCCGCAGCGGTACGACGTCCTTCAGAAACCCCCGCATCCCGAGGAACTGCGCAAGGTGCTCCCGGTGCTCCTCGCAGGCCACCCACGTCTTACGGCGCTCGGGCGGGTGGATCTTCGGGTTGTTCCAGGCCAGCACCCATGCGGCGGCGGCCCGGCACCCCTTGGCTGAACAGATAGCGTCACTCACCGGTTCGTCTCACAAAGGCCCCGCACACAAGGCGACGCCGAGCAGCCACGGGGGGAGCTGCCCGGCGTCGGTCTGTCGCTCCGACGGGGGATGCGGAGCGCGTAGGAAGTATGTCACGGGTAACCCACCACCCGGCACCGGAACAACATGATTGATCTGAGCTTTTCTTGAGCTGCCCGTGAACCGGACGCCCGCCTCGCGCATCCGCGGAAGTCATGCCGGGCCGGTCGGCCCACCGCCCACCCCTGTGCCCGGATCGGCCCGCGCCTGCTCCGGGTCGGGTTCCGCCCGGTCGTCCGTCGCACGCGGCGGCGTGATCATCGGTCGCAGCGGCGTGGTCACAAAGGTCGACGGAAGCGACGGCGGACGCTCCCGGCCCGCGTTGGCGATCACCACCGCGACATAGGGAAGAACCGCCCCGAGCACCAACGCCACGATGGCGACGGGCCGTTCGACATTCCACAGCGCTACCGCGAGGATCACCGAGACGGTACGGATGGACATCGAGATGACGTACCGGCGCTGCCGGGCGCGCACGTCCTCGGCCAGACCGGTCCGGGCTCCGGTGATCCGGAACACCTGGACGTTGCCGTCGCCGTGCTGCTTCCGCATCCCATTCCACCATCCGCCCGCTTCGGGACTCTCCCCGGCCCGTACCGGCCCGCACCCGGTGCGGCACACCGGCCCTGGACACCATCCACGGTACGCCGCCCCTGCGTCGCATTCGAGACCGGGTCGCCTCCCGCCCGGGCGAACGGGTGCGCCGTATCGCGTAGCGCGCGCCCACCACATGGCCGTACCCGACATGCGCCGTTCGGCGGACGGCCCGAGACTGGGCGTAATGCTCACGTCGAGCCGGACGAGGAGGCACCTATGGGCTGGTTGTGGGCGATCATCGTGGGGTTCGTGCTGGGGTTGATCGCCAAGGCGATCATCCCGGGCAAGCAGCACAGCCCGCTCTGGCTGACCACCATTTTCGGCATGCTCGGCGCCATCGTGGGCAACGCGGTCGCCCGCGCCGCCGGCGTCGCCTCGACCCCGGGCATCGACTGGACCCGGCACCTCTTCCAGCTCATCGCGGCGATCATCATCGTCTTCCTCGGAGACATGGCGTACATGGCGATGTGGGGCAGGAGGAAGCAGCAGCGGCAGGCCTGAGCCCGACGGCGGACGGGACGCGGGGCGGGCCTGAGACCGCGACGGCGGACGGAACGCGGGGCGGCCCCGCACCGGAGGCCGCCCCGCGTTATCGCGTTCGCGCCGTCAGACGGACGTGACCTCGACCGCCGCCAGGTTCTTCTTGCCCCGGCGCAGCACCAGCCAGCGGCCGTGCAGCAGGTCCTCCGCGGCGGGGACCGCGTCCTCCGCGATGACCTTGACGTTGTTCACGTAGGCGCCGCCCTCCTTGACCGCGCGCCGCGCCGCCGACTTGCTGGGCACCAGGCCGACCTCCGCGAACAGGTCGGTCACCTGGCCCAGTCCGGCCACCCGGACGTGCGGCACCTCGGACAGGGCCGCCGTCAGCGTCCGTTCGTCGAGCTGGTCCAGCTCGCCCTGGCCGAACAGCGCCTTGGACGCGGCGATCACCGCCGCCGTCTGGTCGGCGCCGTGCACCAGCGTCGTCAGCTCCTCGGCCAGCGCGCGCTGCGCGGCCCGGGCCTGCGGACGCTCCTCGGTCTGCCGCTCCAACTCCTCCAGCTCCGCACGGGACTTGAAGGACAGGATCCGCAGGTACGCGGAGACGTCCCGGTCGTCCACGTTCAACCAGAACTGGTAGAACGCGTACGGCGACGTCATCTCCGGGTCGAGCCAGACCGCGCCGCCCTCGGTCTTGCCGAACTTGGTGCCGTCCGCCTTGGTCATCAGCGGGGTCGCCAGCGCGTGCACACTCGCGTGCGGCTCCAGCCGGTGGATCAGGTCGAGACCGGCCGTGAGGTTGCCCCACTGGTCGCTGCCGCCCTGCTGGAGCGTGCAACCGTACCTCCGGTAGAGCTGGAGGAAGTCCATGCCCTGGAGGATCTGGTAGCTGAACTCCGTGTAGCTGATGCCCTGGTCGGACTCCAGGCGCCGGGCCACGGAGTCCTTCGTCAGCATCTTGTTGACCCGGAAATGCTTGCCGATGTCCCGCAGGAACTCGATCGCGGACAGCCCCTCGGTCCAGTCCAGGTTGTTGACCATGACCGCCGCGTTCTCCCCCTCGAAGGAGAGGAACGGCTCGATCTGGCCACGCAGCCGGTGCACCCAGCCGGCCACCGTCTCCGGGTCGTTCAGCGTGCGCTCCGCGGTCGGGCGCGGGTCACCGATCAGCCCCGTCGCGCCGCCCACCAGCGCCAGCGGCCGGTGCCCGGCCTGCTGGAGCCGGCGCACGGTCAGCACCTGCACCAGATGCCCCACGTGCAGCGACGGCGCGGTCGGGTCGAAACCGCAATAGAACGTGACGGGACCGTCCGCGAGCGCCTTGCGCAAAGCGTCCTCGTCGGTGGACAGGGCGAACAGCCCGCGCCACTTCAGCTCGTCGACGATGTCCGTCACGGTTCTCGTGTCTCCTCGGATGATCTTCGGCCGGCCGGCCGACGGCCGGCCGGGAACGCCTACGAGGTTATACGCCCTGGCTGACCGAGCTCATGTTGAAATCGGGGATGCGCAGCGCGGGCATCGCGGCCCGGGTGAACCAGTCGCTCCACTCCCGCGGCAGCGTCTTCTCGGTCCGCCCGGCCTGCACGGCCCGCCCCAGCAGGTCCACCGGCGACTCGTTGAACCGGAAGTTGTTGACCTCCCCGGTCACCTCACCGTTCTCCACGAGGTACACACCGTCCCGGGTCAGCCCTGTCAGCAGCAGCGTCGCCGGATCGACCTCGCGGATGTACCAGAGGCAGGTCAGCAGCAGCCCGCGTTCGGTGCCCGCGACCAGCTCGTCCAGCGAGCGGTCCTCGCCCCCGTCCAGGATCAGGTTCCCGATCGCCGGGGCCACCGGGAGCCCGGTCAGGGCCGCGCTGTGCCGGGTGGTCGTCAGGTGCTTCAGCTCACCGTCGCCGATCCACTCCGTGGCGCCTACCGGCAGCCCGTTGTCGAACACCGACTGGTCGCCCCCGGAGGAGTGCGCGACCACGAACGGAGCGCTCTCCAGTCCCGGCTCGGCCGGGTCGCTGCGCAGGGTCAGCGGCAGCTCGGTGAGTTTTTCGCCGACGCGGGTGCCACCGCCCGGCCTGGAGAACACCGTCCGGCCCTCGGCTGCGTCCCGGCCCGACGCCGACCACAGCTGGTAGATCAGCAGGTCCGCCACCGCGGTCGGCGGCAGCAGCGTCTCGTAGCGGCCCGCGGGCAGCTCCAGACGCCGCTCGGCCCAGCCGAGACGGACGGCCAGCTCGGCGTCGAGCGCGCCCGGGTCGACGTCCTTGAAGTCCCGCGTCGAGCGCCCCGCCCAGGCCGAGCGCGCCCGGTCCGGGGACTTGGCGTTCAGCTCCAGCGTGCCGGTGGGCTGGTCGTGCCGCAGCCGCAGCCCCGTGGACGTACCCAGATACGTGGAGACGAGTTCGTGGTTGGCGAAGCCGTACAGTTCCCGGCCGCCCGCACGCGCGCGTGCGAACGCCTCGCCGAGCGCCGGGGCGAAGTCCGCGAACACCGCCGACGAGGTCTCGGCGGGCGCGTCCGTGAAGTCCGGCGCCTGCGGCACGCCCGCCACCAGCGGCTGGGCGTCCTCGGCGGGTCCGGCGCCACGCGCGGCGGCCTCGGCGGCCCGCACCAGGGGTTCCAGCTCCTCGGCGGTCACGGCCGAGCGGGAGACCACCCCGGACGCCGTGCCCTCCTTGCCGTCGACGGTGGCGACGACGGTCAGCGTGCGCCCGCGGGTGACGCCGTTGGTGGTCAGCGCGTTGCCCGCCCAGCGCAGGTTGGCGGTCGAGTGCTCGTCGGCGATCACCACGCAGCCGTCGGCCCGGGACAGCGCGAGGGCCCGCTCGACGACCTCGTGCGGCTTGTTGGTACGGGCACTCATCGACCGGCCTCCTGCGTGGTGTTGAGACTGTGCTTTCCCGGGGGGCGCCCCCCGGACCCCCGGCCGATTCCGATGCCACCGTTCACCGACCGGCCTCCTGCGTAGTGTTGAGGATGTTGACGCCCTTGAAGAGAGCGGAGGGGCATCCGTGGGACACGGCGGCCACCTGTCCCGGCTGGGCCTTGCCGCAGTTGAAGGCGCCGCCCAGCACATATGTCTGCGGACCGCCGACGGCCGCCATGGAACCCCAGAAGTCGGTGGTCGTGGCCTGATAGGCGACGTCCCGCAGCTGACCGGCGATCCGCCCGTTCTCGATCCGAAAGAAGCGCTGCCCCGTAAATTGGAAGTTGTAGCGCTGCATGTCGATGGACCAGGACCGGTCGCCGACGACGTAGATCCCGCGGTCGACGCCCCCGATCAGGTCCTCCGTGGACAGCCCGGCCGGGTCCGGCTGGAGTGACACGTTGGCCATGCGCTGTACGGGCACATGGCTGGGCGAGTCGGCGAACGCGCACCCGTTGGACCGGTCGAAGCCGGTCAGCTTCGCGATGCGCCGGTCCAGCTGATAGCCGACCAGCGTGCCCTCCTTCACCAGGTCCCAGGACTGGGCCGCGACGCCTTCGTCGTCGTACCCGATGGTGGCCAGGCCGTGTTCGGCGGTGCGGTCACCGGTGACGTTCATCAGCGCGGAGCCGTACTTGAGCTTGCCCAACTGGTCGAAGGTGGCGAAGGAGGTGCCCGCGTAGGCGGCCTCGTAGCCGAGGGCCCGGTCCAGCTCGGTGGCGTGGCCGATGGACTCGTGGATGGTCAGCCACAGGTTGGACGGGTCGACGACCAGGTCGTACAGGCCCGGCTCGACACTCGGCGCGCGCATCTTCTCGGCGAGCAGCTCCGGGATCCGCGCCAGCTCGCCGTCCCAGTCCCAGCCGGTGCCGGTCAGATACTCCCAGCCGCGGCCGACCGGCGGTGCGAGGGTGCGCATCGACTCGAACTCGCCGCTGGACTCGTCGACCGACACCGCGGTCAGCTGCGGATGCAGCCGCACCCGCTGCTGCGTGGTCACGGTCCCCGCGGTGTCGGCATAGAACTTGTTCTCGTGCACGGTGAGCAGCGCGGCGTCCACGTGGTGGACGCCGTCCGCCGCGAGCAGCCGGGCGCTCCAGTCGGTCAGCAGCGCCGACTTCTCCTCGTCGGGCACCGAGAACGGATCGATCTCGTACGACGAGATCCACGTCCTGTCGGCGTGCACCGGCTCGTCGGCCAGCTCGACCGTCCCCCACTGCCCGGAAGGCGTGGGAGGTGCCCCCACCTCCGACCCGGCGGCCCTGATCACCTGCGCCGACAGCTTCGCCATCGCGACGGCCTGTGCGGCGACCTTGGCGGCGGCGTCCAGGGTCAGGTCCACCCCCGACGCGAAGCCCCACGTGCCGCCGTGCACGACCCGCACCGCGTACCCGAGGTCGGTGGTGTCGGACGATCCGGCCGGCTTGGCGTCCCGCAGCCGCCAGGACCCGCTGCGCACCCGCTCGAACCGGAAGTCCGCGTGCTCGGCCCCCAGCGCACGCGCGCGTGCCAGCGCGGCGTCGGCGAGGGCCCGCAGCGGAAGCGCCGTGAAGGCGTCGTCGATGGAATGAGGCACGGAGGTCTCCCTGCTGTCGTGGCCTGTCGGGTCCGATCATGTCGCGCGACCGGGCCGGCGGACCACACGTTTCCCTCGGGTGTCCGCCCTTTCTGTAGGGACCCGACAGTGACCCGCGCGCGCCACTGTCGGTGCCAGCTTCCTCGCGGAAGGGGTGCTGACGATAGGTTTTCGATGAAGCCGCCTGTCATCCAGGTGTTCGGGCGGATGTGTCAGACCGCAATCGAAAGGGTGATCCGTTGAGCCGCTCGGTTCTCGTCACCGGAGGCAACCGGGGCATCGGCCTCGCCATCGCCCGCGCTTTCGCCGACGCCGGCGACAAGGTCGCGATCACGTACCGCTCGGGCGAGCCGCCGGCCGGCTTCCTCGCCGTCAAATGCGACATCACCGACCCCGAGCAGGTGGAGCAGGCATACAAGGAGATCGAGGCCGAGCACGGCCCGGTCGAGGTGCTGATCGCCAACGCCGGCGTCACCCGGGACCAGCTCCTGATGCGGATGTCCGAGGAGGACTTCACCTCGGTCATCGACACCAACCTCACCGGTACCTTCCGGGTGGTCAAGCGTGCCAACCGGGGCATGCTGCGCGCCCGGAAGGGCCGCGTCGTCCTGATCTCCTCCGTCATCGGGCTGCTCGGCTCCGCCGGGCAGGCCAACTACGCCGCCTCCAAGGCCGGGCTGGTCGGCTTCGCGCGCTCCCTCGCCCGCGAGTTGGGCTCGCGCAACGTCACCTTCAACGTCGTCGCCCCCGGTTTTGTGGACACCGACATGACGCGGGCGCTCAACGACGAGCAGCGCGCGGGCATCCTCGCGCAGGTGCCGCTCGGGCGTTACGCGCAGCCGGAGGAGATCGCCGCGACGGTGCGGTTCCTCGCCTCGGACGACGCGTCGTACATCACTGGAGCCGTCATCCCCGTTGACGGCGGACTGGGAATGGGTCACTGATCACCATGAGCGGAATTCTCGACGGCAAGCGCGTCCTGATCACCGGTGTGCTGCTGGAGTCCTCCATCGCCTTCCACGCGGCCAAGCTGGCCCAGGAGCAGGGCGCGGAGATCATCCTGACCGCGTTCCCGCGGCCGACGCTGACCGAGCGCGTAGCCAAGAAGCTGCCGAAGCCCACCAAGGTCATCGAGCTGGACGTCACCAACAACGAGCACCTGGGCCGGCTGGCCGACATCGTCGGCGAGGAGCTGGGCGGCCTCGACGGCATCGTGCACTCCATCGGCTTCGCGCCGCAGGACGCCATGGGCGGCAACTTCCTGAACACCCCGTTCGAGTCCGTCGCCACGGCCATGCACGTCTCGGCGTTCTCGCTGAAGTCCCTCACCATGGCCTGCCTGCCGCTGATGCAGAACGGCGGCTCGGTCGTCGGCCTCACCTTCGACGCCCAGTACGCCTGGCCGCAGTACGACTGGATGGGCCCCGCCAAGGCCGCCCTTGAGGCCACCAACCGCTACATGGCGCGGGACCTGGGCAAGCAGAACATCCGCTGCAACCTCATCTCCGCAGGCCCCATCGGCTCCATGGCCGCCAAGTCCATCCCGGGCTTCGAGGACCTGGCCTCCGTGTGGGACTCCCGCTCCCCGCTGGAGTGGGACCTGAAGGACCCCGAGCCGACCGGCCGCGGGATCGTCGCCCTGCTGAGCGACTGGTTCCCGAAGACCACCGGCGAGATCATCCACGTGGACGGCGGTCTGCACGCCATCGGCGCCTGATCGCCCGACGCACGCCCGACGGCCGAGGCCCTCACCCGCAGCGGACGCTGACCAACAGCGTCCCGCAGGGGTGGGGGCCTCGGCCGGTTTGGGCGTCACCCGTTCGGCCCACCGGCCGGGCGCGGACCAGCCGCGACCGCGCACTCTGGAGTACCAGTTCCCCTCGCGGATTCCCTCCCCAGCCCGGCCGAGGAGGTTCCCCTTGTGCGCCTGCCCCGCAGCCTGGCCTCGGCGACCGCGGCCCTCGCGCTCGTGCTGTCCCTGCCGTACGGGGCGATGCCCCACGCGCGCGTGCGTGACGACGGAAAGGCCGCTCCACGACTGTTCGGGGCGGAGTGCCGCACGGCCGTCCGCGGGTCCCAGGTGGTGGCCTACTGTCACAACCCGTACGTCGACGTCGATCACGTGCGCCTGCACATCGAGTGCGCCAGCTGGTGGGATCTGGACACCGACGGCGAACCGGTCGACGCCGGTCCCGCGATGACCGTACGGCTGACGGGCCGTTGCTGGAAGGACGTCGGCTCGGTGTGGATCAGCCACCAGAAGGCGGACTGAGCCGGCTCGGGCGGCACAGGAACGGATAGCTCGCCGCCTCCCGCCCGGCCGCCTCCGCGTCGCCCGTGCGGATCGCGTCGACCAGCCGGGAGTGGTCCATGTGCGTCCAGGGTGTCAGATCGGCGCCCACGTCCGCGCGCAGCCAGTCCCGCAGCACCTCGCCCAGATCGGCGTACATGGCCGTCATGACGTCGTTGTGGGAGGCGGCCACCACCACCAGGTGGAAGGAGGTGTCCGCGGTCACGAAGGCCTCCGCGTCGCCCGACTCCCAGGCATCCTCGCGCCGCACGAGAAGGGCCTCCAACTGCTTCAGGTCCTTCTCGGTGCGCCGCCGCGCGGCCAGCCTCGCGGCGGCCGGCTCCAGCGTGGAGCGCAGCTCGGCGATGTGCCACGGGTCGGCCTCGGCGAAGCGGCGGTGCATCACGCCCGCCAGCTCGCTGGTCGCCACGACATAGGTCCCGGAGCCCTGCCGGATGTCCAGCAGGCCGTTGTGGGCGAGCGCGCGGACGGCCTCGCGGACCGTGTTGCGGGCGACGCCGAGCTGCTCGACCAGCTCCGGCTCGGTCGGGATGCGCGAGCCGACCGGCCACTCGCCGGTGGTGATCTGGTTCCGCAGCTCGGCGATGACCTGCTCGGACAGCGCCGAGCGGCGGGGGTGGCTCAGAGGCATGGCACACCTTCGCACGCGAGGGCTGGGTGGCGGCGACACGGGAATGGACAACGAATCATCCCATCATTCTATGATGTCTTTCATGGCAAGCGAAGAAACCCGCACGACAGACACGGCGACGCGGACCGGGGACGCGCCGCCCACCGCCTCCGACGGCGCGTCCGGCGCGCCGCACGGCATCCCGAAAGCCGCGGTGGGCGCCACGCGCGCGTGGGCCACGCGTCTGGTCGTCGTCGGCATCGTGCTCGCCGCAGTGAACCTCCGTCCCGCCATCACCAGCCTCGGCGCCCTCCTGGAGGAGGTCCGCGACGGGCTCGGCATGAGCGGCAGCGTGGCCGGGCTGCTCACCTCCGTACCCCCGCTCTGTTTCGCCGTCTTCGGCGTCACGGCCCCGCGGCTCGCCCGTCGCTTCGGGCCGGGCGCGGTGGTGTGCGCCGGCATGGCCGCGATCACCGCGGGCCTGATCATCCGGCCGTACGTCGGCGGCACCGCCGGATTCCTTGCCGCCAGCGCCCTCGCGCTCATGGGCATCGCGGTCAGCAACGTCCTCATGCCGGTCATCGTCAAGCGCTGGTTCCCGGATCGGGTGGGCTCCATGACCGGCCTGTACTCGATGGCCCTCGCCCTCGGCACCTCGCTGGCCGCCGCGGTCACCGTGCCCATGACCGATGCGCTCGGCGGCAGCTGGCGCGTCGGGCTCGCCGTATGGGCCGCGCTCGCCGCCGTGGCGGTGCTGCCATGGCTGCCGCTGGTCCGGGACCGGCAGCCCGCCCCCGCGCGGCAGCCCGCGCACGAGGCGGATCAGCGGGCCGCCGCCCCGCTGCGGATCACCCGCAGCCGAACCGCCTGGGCACTCGCCGTCTTCTTCGGGCTCCAGGCCACCGCCGCCTACATCACCATGGGCTGGATGGCGCAGATCTTCCGCGACGCGGGCGTCTCCGCGGGTACGGCGGGACTGCTGCTCGCCGTCACCATGGTCATGGGCGTACCCCTGGCCTTCGTGATCCCGCGCCTGGCCACCCGGATGCCCCACCAGGGGCCGATCGTGCTCGCGCTCGGCGTCTGCGGCCTGGCCGGCTATACGGGCCTGTACCTGGCCCCGGCCGGCGGCGCCTGGGCCTGGGCGCTGCTGCTCGGCATCGCCAACTGCGCCTTCCCGCTGGCCCTCACCATGGTCGGCATGCGGGCCAGGACCGGCACGGGCGTCGCCCAGCTCTCGGCCTTCGCACAGAGCACCGGCTATCTGATCTCCATACCCGGGCCGCTGCTGGTCGGGGTGCTCTACCAGCACAGCGGCGGCTGGGGCCTGCCCATCGCCCTCATGGCCGGCCTCATGGTCCCGCAGATGGCGGTGGGCATACTCGCGGGCCGCGACCGGACGGTGGAGGACGAGGCGACCCGCTGACGCCCCAGGCGCGTCCGCCCTTACGGCCGGCCTGGGGGCCGTTTGGCGCTGCTGATGGTCCGGGATCCGTCGCAGGCGTCGATGGCCCCGGGAACCCGCCTGTTGCTGCCCGGCCCGTTGATCGTCCGGGATCCGCCCGGCCCGCTGTGCGGCCCGCCGATGGCTCGGGATCCGTCGGACCCGGTGCTGGCCCGGGGCCGCCTGGAGCTTCCGAGGTCTGGGATCCGTCGGCCCCCCGATGGCAACGGGATCTGCCAGTCTGCTGGTCGGCCCGCTCATGGCCCGTGACCCGCCGGACCCCGCCGACGGCTCGGGGACCGTCCTGATGCTGCCGACGGTCCGGGATCCGCCTGAGCCGTCGATGGCCCCGGGACCCGCCGGACCCGCTGACGGCCTCGGGATCCGCCCGTCTGCTGGTCGGCTGGCTGATGGTTCTGGGATCCGTCCGGTCCCGCTGCCGGCCTGGGGGCCGTTTGGCGCTACGGACGGTCCGGGGGCCGTCGGTCTGTTGGTCGGCCCATCGACGGCCGGGGCCGCCCGGTGTTGTCGACGGCCCGGAATCCGTCGGACCTGTTGAACCTGTTGGGCCTGTCGATGGGGGGATCGGGCTGTCTGCTGGTCGGCCTGCTGGTCGGCCGGGATCCGTCGGATCCGTCTGTGGCCCCCGGGACCTGCCGGTCTGCCGGCGGCCCGCTGACGGCCTCGGGTTCCGCCAGACCCGTTGTCCGGCTCCGGGCCCCGTTCGCCCGTCGTCCGCCCCCGAACCTGCCCGGGGCGCTGCCCGGCCACAGCACCTGCCTGGCCCGCTTGTGGCTCGTAGACCCCAGCCCTCGAACCCCAGCCCTCGGCCCCCGGACCCGGCCCCCTGGTTCCTCGCCCCGGCGGAACCCGTCGGGGCCGTTTTCGGTGCCCCGGCGGCCCGGGCGCGGGCGCAGGGTGCAAGACTGGGCCGCATGCCCGTGCTCGACCCGAACCCCCAGAACGGCCAGAAGAAGATGCTGATCGTCTTCGGCTCGTTCTTCGCCATCTTCGTGCTCATCGCCATCGTCGCGACCATCGCGTCCCCCTGACCCCACCACCGGCGGCACATGGTGGGGCCAGCCCCACCATCCCCTAGGGGGTGAGTGTCAGGGTGAAGTGGGTGGATCACCGGATGGGTTGGCGCCCGCGCATTCCCTACCTTCGAGATGTGACCGCGACAGGCGGTCACCGACCACTCGGAGACCAGTGGAGGCGATCATGCCGGCCCGTACGCACACCCGGCCTCACCCGGCGACCACGGGCGGCGTCGACATCCGGCTGCCCTGGTGGGCGCTGACCCTGCCCGTGCTCGCCTTCCTCGCCCTGCTGGTGCTGCTCCTCAACCCCTCGAACGCCCAGGCGGCCACGGGCGAGCCGGCCATCACCCACCTCCTCGAACGCGCGCAGCAACTGCTGCCCCGCTGACCCGGGGCGGCCGGGCCGGTGCGGTCGCCTGTCAACTCCCTGCGCCCCATGGCCTGTTTCATGCGAAGCTGGATCTCATGAGCGTCGCAGAACCCCGTAGGATCGTTCTCTTCCGGCATGCGAAAGCCGACTGGCCACAGGTGACCGACCATGAGCGGCCGCTCGCCGAGCGGGGCCGCACGGACGCGGCGGTGGCCGGCCGCAGGCTGGCCGACAGCGGCATCTCCTTCGACCTGGCCCTGTGCTCCACCGCGGTGCGGACCCGCGAGACCTGGAAGCTCGCCGTGCAGGAACTCCCGCACCGGCCGAAGACCGTCTACGAGGAGCGGCTCTACGAGGCATCGCCCGGCGAGATCATCGCCGTGCTGAACGAGGTCTCCGATGACGCCCGCAACCTGGTCCTGGTCGCCCACAACCCCGGTGTGCACGGCCTGGCCGAGATCCTGTCCGGTTCCGCCGACGGCGACGCGGGCGAGCGGATGAGGCGCCGCGGTTTCCCGGCCGCCGCCTTCGCCGTGCTGACCTTCGACGGCTCGTGGAAGGGCCTGGAACCCGGCGCCGCGGCGCTGGCGGACTACTGGGCGCCCTCCGACTGATCCTCGTACGACCTGATCCCCGTACGACGTCGACGGGCCCGTACCGCCGCGCGGCGGTACGGGCCCCGTCCCGTGTCACTCCATGGCCGCGGTGCCGGGCCCCGAGCCGGGGCGGAGGCCGTCCCGGCGGCTCAGTCCTCGTCGTGGGCGTCCGCCGCCTCCACCTCTTCGCGGGTGATGCCCAGCAGATACAGGACCGTGTCCAGGAAGGGCACGTTCACCGCGGTGTGCGCGGCCTCGCGGACGACCGGCTTGGCGTTGAAGGCGACGCCGAGACCGGCCGCGTTCAGCATGTCCAGGTCGTTGGCGCCGTCACCGATCGCCACCGTCTGGGCGAGCGGGACGCCGGCCTCGGCGGCGAACCGGCGCAGCAGTCGCGCCTTGCCCGCCCGGTCGACGACGTCCCCTATCACCCGGCCCGTCAGCTTCCCGTCGACGATCTCCAGGGTGTTGGCGTGGGCGAAGTCCAGTCCCAGCCGTTCCTTGAGATCGTCGGTGACCTGGGTGAACCCGCCGGAGACCACGCCGACTTGGTAGCCGAGCCGCTTCAGAGTGCGGATCAGCGTGCGCGCACCCGGCGTCAGCCGCACTTCGCCGCGCACCTTGTGCACGATCGAGGCGTCCAGCCCCGCCAGCAGCGCCACGCGCGCGTGCAGTGACTGCTCGAAGTCCAGCTCCCCGCGCATCGCGGCTGCCGTCACCTCGGCGACCTGCTCCTCGCAGCCGGCGTGCGCGGCGAAGAGTTCGATCACCTCGTCCTGGATGAGGGTCGAGTCGACGTCCATGACGACCAGCCGCTGCGCCCGCCGGTGCAGGCCCGAGGCGACGACTGCTATGTCGACACCGAGCGCCGCGGCGTCGGCCACCAGGGAGGTGCGCAGCGGCTCGGTCTCCACGCCGGACACCGCGAACTCGACCGCGGTCACCGGGTACTTGGCGAGCCGGAAGATCCGGTCGATGTTGCCGCCGGCCTTCGCGATCCGGGCGGCGATGGCGGCCGTCGACTCGGCGGTGAGTGGATGGCCGAGGACGGTCACCAGGGAACGGCCGAGTCCGCGCGGACGGTTGTCGCCGCGCCCGGAGATGATTTCCGCCTGCATCTTCATCGAGTCGGCCCAGCCGTGCACCGTGGCCCGCAGATCACCCTCCAGCCCGGCGGTCGGCTGGGTCACGAGCGCGCAGAGCACCAGTCGGCCGCGGGTCACCACCTGCTCGATGTCGACCACGTCGACGGAGAAGGCGGCAAGGGTGTCGAAGAGACCGGCCGTGATGCCCGGCCTGTCCTTGCCGAAGATCTTGACGAGGAGGGTGGGGAACTCGGAAGTCTGCGCAGTGCTCATGGTGCATCCACCGTATCCGGCACCCAGTGCCCGACGCCTCCGAGGTCCGCCTGGCGGACACGGAACAATAGGTGTCGGGTCGGTGTCCGAAGCCTTGCGGCACAGCCACGACCTGGGCCCCTGGTGATCTGCCCGCGCGACTGACCAGTGCCGTCGTACGACTCGGCGGCGCCGTCGCGTGGTGCGGCCGCCCGGCCCGCCCCGTCGCGCCGGGCCCGCCCTCGCACGTCCGCGTCCCCGCACCGGGTGTCGCCTCGTTCGCCCCTGCGGTGACCGCGGCCGGCGGCGACGGGGTCACCGCGTGCCGTCGCCGCGAGACGCGTTCCTCGCGACCGGCCGTCTCCCGTCCCGGCATGGCTCAGCGCCTTCCGTCCGGCCCTCTCGGGGGCGCCGCGGGCGGAGGTGGCGGAGGCGGCGGGGGAGGCGGACCGTCGTCGGGGTCGTCCACGGGCGGGTTCCCCGTGGGCGGTCCGGGGCGGTGCCGGGGCCAAGGCGGCGGGTCGAGCGGCCGGGCCACGGTGGCGGCACCGTACACATCGCCGGGTGGCGGCGGGCCGACGGGCGGTCGGGCCTGGTCGGCCCCGTGCGCCCCGGAGCCCCCGGGGTCCCGCAGTTCGTTCCGCAGCTCGTCCGGCAGCCGGAGATAGGGATTCGTACGGGGGTTGGGCGGTCGGTACGGCGCCCGGGGCGTGTAGGGCCCGCTGCCCCCGACGCCGCCGAGGTGCCCGTACGCCGGTCGGCCGGCGCCGCTCGCCAGGTCACCCAGGGCCAACGGTGCCGCCTGTCGGCCCGCGGCGCCCGACACCCAGGCGAGCAGCGCGCCCGCGGCACCCGCCCCGGCGCCCCAGGCGGCCCCGAGGAGCAGGGCCGTACCGAGATGCCCGTGCAGTTCGACCCCGGCGCCCAGTGCGTCGAGGCCCAGCACGGACAGCGAGGCGTCCACGGAGACATCGGCGAGCCAGGCGAGCAGCGGCAGCGTCAGCGCGGTCGCGACCCCCAGCCGCAGCGCACAGCGCCCCACGAACCCGAGGACCCCGGAACCACGCGGCCCGGGACTATACGAGCCCGCGGTCCCGGTGCGGGCTGCGGTTTCTGCGCTGGACACGGTCTCTGCGCCGGGTGTCCCCGCGCGGCCTGTGGCCGCTGCGCCGGGTGTCCCTGCACCACCAGCGTTCCCCGCGCAGGGCGTCCGTGCACCGCCCGCGGTGCCCGCGCCGAGCATCCTCGCGCGGCCTGCGGTCTCTGCGTCGGGTGTCCCTGCACCAGCCGCGGTACCCGCGTCGGGTGTCCCCGTGCCACCTGCGGCTCCTGCGTCGGGTGTCCGCGCGCGGTCTGCGGTCTCTGCGCCGGGTGTCCCTGCACCAGCCGCGGTGCCCGCGTCGGGTGTCCCCGCGCGGCCTGTGGCCGCTGCGCCGGGTGTCCCTGCACCACCAGC
>NZ_JBSGBN010000061.1:0-56915 GCF_053601275.1 Streptomyces sp. NPDC004752
GTGCCCTCCGGGGGGGGGGGCGGGCGGGGGTTCGGCCCGGCCCCCCGGGGGCGCCGGGCCCCGCCGGGCAACACCCCCCGGGCCCGGCGCCTCGCGTTGCGAGGCGCGGCCGACCTCCCGCCGGCTCGTGGCCTCCGCTGCGCTCCAGCCACCAACTGACCCGCCGTCAACAACCCGCACAACACGGGCAGGCGTGCCACGCTCCGCGCAGCCCGCCCACGGGCCTGCGGCCCGAGCAGCAGCAAGAGCAGGGAGGGGGAGGGGTGACGGGTAGTCGGGACTGCGCGAGCTCGGGAGGATGGGGAGCAACCCCTTCGGGTGAGCTGCGGCGATTCACGTTGCTTCACTTTGAAGCACTAGCCAGACTCTGGAACGAGCAGGGCGCACCATTGCACCGGACAAGGGCGCGGAGATTTCCTTTTGAGCATTTTACCGAAAGCCAGTGTAGATAGGGGTCGATGAGTTCAGGTTCGCTGCACCGACTTTAGCCATAGAACGGAACCTCAGAAATGGGAAACTCGAAATTCGGCGTGCGGAGGTACCGGAGCCGAACGGCCCCCCGGGCCGGGCGGCGGAACCCATCGGCGACACCGGCCACGCCTTGCTGCTGCTTGTCTTCGTCACGGCCGGTACCACCCGAGACTCAGAGCCGCTGGTGCCGCCTACGGTCCGCAGCTGGTCGACGGTGCCGCACGCGAAGCAGCCTCAGCCACGACGGGTCCGGCCGACGCCTGCGGGAAGACCTCAGCCACTTGATATTTACGGAGATCAAGGACCCGCAGGTCAGCGCGGTGCGGATCGCGAGATGTGCACCGGCTGGAGTGACATATCGGGGTCGATCTGTCCCGACTGAGGGGGCGCATCGCCCGTTCAATGTCAACTAGAGGCGATACGTTCCGAGCGTCCCGTGTCAAGCGCAGGCGACATCTGGGACGGATGTGTCTGGGGTCGACCGCCAGGCGGGCAGGGGGAGATCTGTCCCCCCTGGGGGGACACAACTTGCGCGGCATGTCGTGTCGAAGCGACATCGGTTTCAAGCAGAGCTGACATACTGCTGCGCGTCCGGAGATCAACAACGTGGGAGCAGCCTCGTGCCGACAGAGCCGCAGCGCCGCCGTCCGAGCGCCAAGGGGGCGCCGCAGCCGAAGCTGCCGCTGGACGATCCCGCCGACGCCTGGGACCGGCCCCTACGGCCCGTCAAGGACCTGGACGACGTCGCACGCCAGTACCCGAACCGAAAGCTCTCGCTGGGCGAGCAGCGCAAGCCGATGGAGTTCTACGGGACGCCGGAGCAGCCGAACGCATTCTCCATGGACAGCCTGGAGTTCTTCCTGGTCATCGCGCAGTTCTTCCGCGAGGCACTGCCACTGCGGCTCATCCTGCTGATGATCGCCTGCCAGAAGGCCGGCGGACGGATCCCCCTGACCCAGGACGAGATGGCGACCGTCCTGGACGTGGCACGCACGAAGGTGAACGAGGCCCTGGGCGAGATCATGTCGCACGGCATCGTCTTCCGGGTGAAGCGCGGGGTCTACCAGTTCAACCCGCCCTACAGCTACCGCGTAGCGGAGTTCATTCCGGGCACCGAGACCACGGAGCCCGAGTACATCAAGGTCGACCAGCACGTCACCCTCAAGGAGATCCGCGCGGACCAGAGGCTGCCCGAGTTGGTGCGCTTCCCATCACTGGAGAAGATGAGGCAGGAGATCGAGCGGCTGCGTAAGGAACGCGCAGACGAGCGAGCCCGCCGGCGCCGGGAACGAGCGCAGCTGAAGGAGAAGGGGGCCGAACAGTGAGCGGTCTGCATTTCGCCGCCGTCAACGCGGAAGGCATCGTTGCCGATCTCGATCTGCTGCCCGCGGCATACCGCGTGCTGCTGAAGCTGCGCGCCCACAGCGAGCCCGGCGGCCGTATCGAGATCGACCAGGGCACCATCGCCCAGATGCTCAACCTGAGCCGGACGGCCGTCAACGCGGCTCTGCGCGACCTGGACCTGGCACAGCTGGTGAAGAAGCAGCGCGCCGGCGTCTACCAGCTCAACCCCATGCTCGCCGCCTACCTCTCCCCCGAGGACGCCGTCGCGGCCGTCAAGGCGATGCCGAAGAACGAGCGCCTCAACTCCACCGGCTTCGTCGACCGTTACCGCAGGGCCGTCACCGCCTACCAGGACCAGCTCGCCGAGAAGCGTCGGCGCCGGGAAGACGCCAAGCGCCGCCAGAACCTCAAAGCCGTCTCCTGACCCGGCTGCCCGCCCGGCCAGCCCCGGTACTACGGCGCTGCACCCACGGTGCAGCGCCGTTCGTGTGTCTGGTGCCGGTGTCGGCACCAAAGATCCCTGCCAGGCGGGACAAAGATCCCCGCGCGCAGGCTGGGCGCGGCGCCGCTTTCGTGTGTGGGCGGCGTGTGTCAGTTCCGTACACACGGTTCGAGAACACGCAGGTCAGGCGCGGGGCGAAAAGAATCATGAACGGCCCCCTTCCCTAGGTGTATTAACTTCCATACATTGTATGGAAGTTAATACACCTAGGAGGTTCCGCTCGTGTTAGTCACCCTGGTCACCGCCGCCCTCGCCATCGTCGGCACGCTGCTCGGCTCGATCGTCTCCGGCCGTTTCCAGGAGCGGGCCGCCGAACGCAGCGTCCGCGTCAGCCACGGTGAGACGATCCGGCGGGACCGCCTGGAGGCCGTCACCGCGCTGGCCTGTGCCGCCAGCGACCACCGCCGGACGATGTGGACGCGCGGCGACGCGATCCTCAAGGGTGCCGACGCCGAACGGATCCGGGTCCTGCGCAGCGAGAGCCACCAGACCCGCTCCCAGGTCACCCGCCCGCTGGTCGCGATGCGCGTGCTCATCACGGACCCGACCGTGCGCGCCGCCGCCGACCACATGATCACGCTGACCTACGCGATCCGGAACAGCTTCGGCAGCGCCGAGGAACTCACCGCCGCGCGCGAGGCCGCGGTGGTCGCCCACGACCAGTTCGTGGACACCGCCGCCCGCTACCTCGCCCAGCACGACTGACCGCTCCAGGGGCCGCCGGGCGGCCGGCCCCGGAGTGTCATCGCTCTCCGGCACGGACACCCCCACCACCAACACCTCCCCCACCGCGCACCAGATCGGAGTCCTCATGGAGCAGCAGTCGAAGGCCCTCGCCCGGATCAGCAGCATCGAGACGGCGGCCGAGCGGACCGCCGGTACCACCGGCGGCGAGGACCTGGCAGTACTCGCCCCGGCCGCGGCCGCCGCGCTGAACCTGCTCGCCGACGCCGTCCGGCGCGGCGGCGCCGACCAAGACGACATCGTCCAGGCCCTCAAGGCCGCCGGTGTCCACGAGGCGTTCGCCAACGTCTTCGACGCCGCCTCCGACCGCGTCATGGAGGCCGCCGACGACCCCTGGGACGCCGACGTGCGCCTGCACGCCGACAACCTCGCCGGTGCCGCGGGCGACGTCCGCCGCGCCTTCGAGTGGCTCTAGACACCCCGTTCGCACCCGTCACCGCCCCTGGGAGGGCCCCGATGACCACCGCGTGGCGATCACCTCGTTCGGCTACCTGCACAGCCAGGAGCCGACCGCCCACGTCTGCTACGACCTGCGCCACCAGTTCAAGGACCCCCACCTGCGCCCGGAGCTGCGCTACCTCACCGCCCGGGACGCCCCCGTGCGCGAGGCGGTGATGCGCACCGACGGCATCCTCCCGCTCGTGCACGCCATCACCGCCACCGTGGACGCCTACCTCGCCGGGCCGCGCCAGGACGAATCGCTGACCGTGGCCCTCGGGTGCGCGGGCGGTCGCCATCGCTCTGCGACCGTGGCTGACGCCCTCGGCGCCGCCCTGTCCGGCGACACCGAGACCGCCGCCGCGTACCTGCTCGCCGAGCTGGCCAAGCGGTACAAGGGGCGCGGCCTGGCCGTCGACCTCCACCACCGCGACCTCGACAAGGACGTCGTCGAACGCTGAGCACCACCCGCCCCGCACGACCCGCACACGCAGGAGGAAAGCCCGGTGACCACCGAGCCCGAGCACACCGACCCCGTCCCCGACCTCACGATCCCGCTGTCCGTCGCTGACGCCCAGGCGCTGGGCGACGACGTCGGCCAGCTCGCCATGCGGCTCGGTGCCGTACTGCACGGCCTCGCGCAGCTGCGCATCGGCGGGGCGAGCACCGACGACCTCATGAAGATCATCGTGGTCGCCACGGGTCTGCTGAACCAGCTGGGGGGCATCCGGGACGCCGCGGTGCGTCAGCACGCCGCACAGGGCGGCTCGTACGGCGCGCTGGCGGGTTCCATGGGCGTCACCCGGGCCACCGCGCAGTCCCGCCGCGACACGCTGCTGAAGAAGCAGCCGAGCGGCCTGGAGAGGTGGGCCACCGGCACCACTGACGAGAGGATGAAAAAGTGAGCCCTCGAGCCGGCGTCTACGGGATGTTGATCCCCACCATCATCGGCGCCAGCACACTGGCAGCGATCGTCCTGCCGCGCGGAAGCAACGAACTCACCTGGCCCCGCTTCATCACCGGATGCGCCTCCTTCGTGACCATCCAGCTCATCGGCGGCTACATCGGCGGCCGCCTGGCTGGGCGACGATCCCACTAACGCCGTGCTGCGGCACCGTGCAGCAGACACAGCAGCGCCCCGGGCCCTTCCCGGTCCGGGGCGCTGCTGCTCGCTGCTCAGGCTTCGACGTACGCCACGATCGTGATCTGTCGAAGGGCGGTCACGTAGTAGATCACCCGGACCCCGTCGACGTCGTCCACGTAGTCGCGCAGCAGGGTGTCGGGCACCGGGGTGCCCAGCTCGGGGTTGACGCTGATCGCGACGATCGCGCGGTCCAGGCGGTGCGTCTCGGCTGCGGTCAGCTTCGCCAGCTGGCTCAGCGCGGGCTCCACCAGGACGACCTGGGACCGGCGCGGCCCGTGCTCAGGCGACACGGGGCTGGTCGCCGGCGAGGCGCTCCAGGTGGGCGTCGCGGGCGTCCTCCCACAGCACACCGGACTCCGCGGCCGGGTAGCCGTTCTCCGCGATGTCCTCCAGCACCGAGGCGAGGACGTCGACCCGGGCGCGCTGGTCGGCCGCGTACGCGCGGATCGACGCGGCGGCGTTCTCATCGAGGGGCTGGCGGTCGGGTGCGGGCGCGGGGGCCGGCTGCTGGCTCATCCGGGGCTCCTGGACGGTTGCTGGCGTGTGCCCTCACGGTAGCGCCGGGGCGGGGCGCTCCGGGACGGTACGGACGAAACCCGGCGCCGTCGGCCGGGACCCAGGACCCATCTACGCGAGGGAGTGCCTCTACCAGGCAAGAGGCCGGGCCCAGGAGACTCATCAGGCGGCGACCGGGGCGGTGGCGCCTGGAGGGGAGCACGCTGGAGATATGCGCACCAAGGACGTCCGGGTGGGCGAGACGTACCGCTGCGAGGTGCCGCTCGCGCTTCCGCTGCGGCGGTACCGGCCGGAGACGATGGGCGACTCCTGGTGGCCGCTGACGTGGCTGCGCGGCACGTACTTCCCGCTGTCTGTGGTCGACTTGGACGCTGCAGCCCGGACCGCGCAGGGCCTGGTGATGCTCGAGGGGAGCACCCGGGTCACGGTGGGGCTCACCGAGGACCAGGCGCAGGAGGCCGGCCTCCCGCCCGGAAGCAGCTACCAGGTCTCCGGGATGCTTCTGGAGGCCGGGGGCGAGCCCGTCGAACTCCCCCGGATCAGCACGCTCGCCGTGCCGATCCGCTGGCTGCACCCGATGGACACACCCGTCTCCCCCAGCCACCACGACGCCTCGTTCCGGGGAATCCGCTGATCTGACTGTCCTGTGCCGCTGAACCTTGACCGATTGACACTGAACTTTGATCGGTTCCCTCAGCCGGCCTGGGAGGTTGCCCTCGGTGATCAGCTCGGGAGAGGGGTCCAGACGTGCGGCCCGCGGCACTGCCCGCACGCGGCGCAGCCGGCGCACTCCATGCAGAACAGGGCCGGAGGCACGGGTAGTTGCAGATCGGGTTGTAGTTGGGGTCGTCGTCGCTCTCGAAGTACGGCTCCCCGAGCGGGGGCGCGTAGTCGACGTGAACCTCGCTGTCGGCGGTGAGCGTCTCGTAGCGGGTGCCGCAGGCCGTCGACTGCACCTACGTGGCGACCACCAGCTCCTCCGGGCGGCCCGTCATGACGCGCTTCCCACGCGCGCCCCGGTGCCGACCTCGTACGCGCGGGCGAGCAGCCCGTTGAAGGCGAGCGCGGCCGCCGGGTCGGACTCGGGCAGTCGGCCCACAGCCGCCCGCTCGTCCTCGCTGAGCGAGTCCAGCAGACCGGTACGGGCCAGTGTGCCCAGCAGGGCGTGGCGCAGGACGTCCGGGGCGAGGGCGGCGCGGCGGGCGGCTTCGGCTTCCTGCTCCTGGCGGCGCTGCTCGTCCTGCAGCTGCTGCACGCGTTCGGCTTCGGCGTCGGCGGCGAGCTCGTCCTGGACGACGGCGTCGGACTCCGGGTCGTAGACGCCGCCGGTCGTAGCGAGCAGCTGCGCGATGCGCTGCCACTCGCGGATTTCGGCGGGGCCGCGTTCGTCGTCGGCCAGGTCCTCGCGGTCACGGTCGAGGTGCCGTTGCAGTTCGGCTTCCTCGAGCGCGGCCGCAGCCTCGGTGGCGGTCATGCCGGTGGCGCGCCGGCGGACCGAGCGGCGGCCGACCTTCGCCTGGTCGACCGGCTGGCGGGGCGCGGCGGCTGTGCCGGGGGCGGGGACGCGCAGGCGTCGGCGGGATCGGGGAACAGGGGTGCTCACGCGAGCCTCCCAATCTTCGCGGAAACGGTGACGGGAAATCCGGCTGCCGCACGGTGGGCGCGGCAGCCATAGACAGGTTTATATCAGCCGTGAATTCCGTTCGGCTAGAAATCTATGGTGAGGTGTTCAACGTCCTGGAAATCCGCACGCAGGCCCGCACGGATGGTTCCGCCCTCGCGGAAATAGGACTCGGTGATGGCCTCTGCGAGCAGCGGTTGCAGCTCATCATCCGTCGCTCGCCGCTCCCTCGCTTCCAGGATCCGGGCAGCGTGCGAGGGCGAGACGGCGGTGATGATGTCCCGCACGCGGCCGTCGTCGGAGGTACCGTTCGCGGTGAAACCGAAGGTGGCCCGGCAGGTGATGACGAGCCCGCCGGAGGTGACCGCGCGCTGCCTCGCCTGTGCTCTGACCTGCGATTTCCACTGTTCCTCGGTCTCCTGTATCAGAACCTCTTGAAGGCGCTTGTAGGGCTTCGTGGAGGCGCCGGTGAGGTAGCAAATGCACCCGTGCTGCGGGAGACACCCAGGCGCTTGGCCAGGACCTTCGTAGAGCCCTTGGCACGCGTGCGAAGGAATTTCACCTGGGCTCTCGGGGATTTCGGTGCAGGACGGGTGAACAGGGCGCGCTCCGCCCGCGCAACCGCGGCGCGGATCTTGCCGGGGCGCGGGGCGGGCGTCTGGGTGGTGTCGTCCATGCCGCCCATGGCACGCCTGTTCGCCTGTGGACAAAGGGCGATGAGAGGACCCGGCATCGTGCGGCAGCGGGGCCGACGGATCGAACTACTGTTGGGGCGTGGCGACAACATATGACTTTCCCGGCGATCTCCTCACCGCGCAGCAGGGACTGAACCAGGTGCGGGCCGACATCACGGCCTTGTACGAGCGGCTGCCGTACTCCGCCGAGCCGATGGATGCCTGGCAGCGTCCCGAGGGCTACTGGCTCGCCGCGTCCCGCGCGTACCCGGACTCGCCAGGCTGGACGGAGCAGGAGCAGCAGCAGGTCGCCGCGCTGCGGGAGAAGGAACGCGAGCTCACCGGCGTGATCCTCACGCACGCCTTCTGGGACGAGGTCGCCGGGCCGGACCGTCCGGACGCCCGCAGCCAGCTCAAGCACGCCCTCGCGGCGAACTTGGACGCCGGGGACCAGGAGGCGTAGCCGTGGCGGGCACGCCGCCGGAGCCGCCGCCCATCACGGTGGTCCTCCCGGACGGCCAGAAGGTCGCGGGACGCCTCCACGAGCGCCAGCAGACGCCCGCGGGCTGGCTGTACCGCATCTCCGTCCCGGCCTGGCAGAACACGGCTGAGGGCGGCATAGAGCCCGCCCGGTACACGGTGTGGGTGAAAGCACCCGGTCACGTCGAGCCTGTCGTCGACGTCTCGTACGACAACGTCCCCACCACCTGCCTTCCGGCCCCGCCGATCGAGCGGGAGATCCTCGGTCCGCGCCGTCCGACGGGCTGGGTGCTGCAGACCCCGGACGGCCGACGCGGGCCCGACCGCGGCGTGCTGCACGCCCCCGACTGCGATGAGGCCCCGCAGGGCGCGCCCGTCCTGGCCCTGAACCAGGCCCTGAACGCCGCCGAGAAGGCGGGCATGAGGCTGTGCTCGCTGTGCGGGGCCGCGCAGGAGCTGGAGCCGCTGCTGAACGGGTTCGACCGCGGCTTCGACGCAGACCGCTGAACACCTCTGACATGCGAGATCCCCAGGCCGGCGGTCCCATGGAGGCATGGCCATCACGATGTCCGTGACCTTCGGCCTGGTCTCTGTGCCGGTCCTGGTCAGCCCGGCCACGGAAGAACACCGCGTCCGGTTGCACGAGGTACATCGGAGCGATGGCGGTCGGATTCGCCATCACCGGGTCTGCGAGCTGGACGGCCAGGAGGTGGCCTATCAGGACGTGGCGCGGGGTGTAGAGATGCCCGACGGCACCACGGCCGTCCTGGACGACGCCGACCTCGAGCGGCTGCCACTGCCCACGCGCCGCGCCATCGACGTGCTGGGGTTCGTCTCGGCCGACACCATCGACCCGACCTCCTACCAGCGCGCTTACTACGCCAGACCGGCCGGTCCTGCCGCTGAGCGGCCCTACGAACTCCTGGTCGCCGCGCTGTCCCGCAGCGGCCTGGTGGGCATCGCCAAGACGGCGCTGCGCTCGCGCGAGCGGCTCGCTGTCCTACGCCCGCGGTACGGGGTCCTGGCCGTCCACACCGTCTTCTGGCCGGACGAGATCCGTGAGCCGGGGCCGGCGCCAGCCAGCCCGGTGACCGACCGCGAACTTGAGCTCGCCGAACTGCTGCTGAGCCAGATGCAGGGAATCGACACCCGGGCCGTCCACGACGACTACACAGAAGCCCTCAACCAGCTCGTAGCCGCGCTCAGCTCCGGCCGGGAACTACCGGAACCTGCCGAGCCGGCACAACCGCCGCCGGATCTGATGAAGGTGTTGGAGGCGAGCATCCGGGCCGCCCGCAGCGACCGCAGCTCGTAAGCAGCGTGAGGGAGCCGCTGCTGCGCGGCTTCGACGGGACTCCTGACATACGCGGCAGTCAGCCGCCGGAGAGGACCGAGGCGCGCATCATCTCGAAGATCTGCGACACGTCGTCCACACGCGCCATCAGCGCCAGGTAGCCGATCACGGACATGCTCAGGTCTCTGACCGCAGGGCCGTCAGCCGTCTTAGCCCACGCCCGGTACGTGTACATCAGGGCTGTGGTGACACCTGCGGCAGGATCGGCATCGACCCGTGCGTTCGCGGCGCCACGCTGCTCTTCGTCCAAACCGTCGTGGATGCCGAGACGGGCGAGCAGATCCAGCTGTCCCACCCGGTCGGCGAGGTCGATGACCAGGTCGAGGATGCCCCGTTCGGTGTCGTCGCGGTTCGACAGCACCGTGACCGCGTCAGCGTCGTTGTCCCAGACGGCCTGGAGGTAGGCGACGGCGGTGAGGATCTCGTCATGCGTCATGTCGGCCGCCGTCATGAGCCAGCGGCCCTTTTGGCGGTGGCCGTGTCGTGGGCTGCCCGGGCCGCCCACGCAGTGCACACGTCGATGGCGGGCAGCGGTGATCGCCGCCCAATACCGCGGGGCAGTCCCCCGCCGTTGGCGGCCGACGGGTCGATGGGCCACGGCCGGGTCAGCCACGCCCACTCGGCTCGCGCGTCCTCGGGTGCGTCTGCGGTGTCCAGCCCGAGGCGCCGGCCCGTCTCGTACACAGCCTGCGGGCCCTGGTCCAGGAGTTCCAGGAGCTCGTCCGCGCCGACCTGGTCCACGGAGCGGTCCTTGCGTTGGGCGATCCCGGCGATGGCGACGGCCAGGACGCCGCGCACCGCCCGCTCGTCCCACGTGGCCGCCGGGTGACCTGCGGACGTGGTGAGCGTGGCCGCCGTCTGCCAACGTGTCGATTCCATCGCCCCTGGTCACGTCAGCTCTGCGACAACCGTACTCGTGGCCGACCGCCCGCCGTAGGCCAGCCGGTCAGCACAGTGATCCGCCTGGAGGGGTGAACTGACCACGTTCACGGCGGTGACGTCCGTGTTCTGCGGCGTGGCTGGGGCGGACGAACCGTCGGTGTCGGTCGGCCTGTTGAGCCTGGTGGTCACCGGGCTAGGCATGGCTGGTCTCTTCTTCGTCCCGGCCGCCTGCTCCCGCCAGTTATCGGATGTCATCCGCTGACGAGGGGGCGGGCGGCGTGCCGGAGCGGAGGCCGGGTCGGTGGTTTGACTTTGCCCACCCGGGGGTTCTGGGAAGATTCGCGCATGTCCAACAATCAGGATCCGTCGGCCTTCGGTGACAGCACTCCATGGAGCGACCTCTACCGGCAGGCCGCTGAGGAGCAGAACGACTTCGTCTCCGAGGTGCGCAGCGCCGTCGACTATGGGATGACCGATCCCGAGGACTCGGTGCAGATCGCCTGTGCCGCAGCGGAGACTGCGGATGCTTCAGTGCAAGCCCTCTCGCACGCGTGGTCTCTGTACACCCCCCAGGACGCCGCGACGGTCGCCTCAGCACTCTTCGTCCAGCTCCAAAAGAACGCCGACGCGCTCCAGGAGCTCAGGCGTGCGATGGGTCGGATTGTGCAGCGCGGTGAAGCTGAATTGCCCGCGCCTGCTGGTCCAGGGCAGCCGGCGAACCTGGCAGACGCCTTGGACGCCCTGCTGACGGTGTCCAGTGAGATCCACGGCCTGGTCGACAGACATGCCTCTACCACGGTGCACGCTCTCCATGTAGCCCCTGGATCGGCGCCCGTGCCCAGCGACGCACACCAAACTGTGGTTGCCGTGGCCGCTCTGCTCGCCGAACAGCACGACGGGGCTGTGACGTTGAAGGAATGGCACGCGGATGGCACGTACGACCCCGAGGGCGACCGCGGGCTCGGGTGCGGCTGCGAAGTCCTGATCGTCAACAACGGCGAGGAGTACAGCTTCCACCGAGGCGACTCTCAGTGGTCGATCCTCCGGTTGTCGAGTGGGCGTCCGGACGGACACGGGAACACGGTCTTCCGTGAGTGGGAAACCACAAGTACGTCCCTGACGACCGCTCACCCGCAGCAGCTCGTACACGACATCCTTCCCGTCGTGGCCGCGCAACACGTCTGATCTGCGGCCACGACGCTGCGGTTTGTCCCGGTGGCCTGGATCTACCCAGGGTGTAGGCAAGGTTCCTGCGGCTGCCTAAGCTCCGGCCGTATGACGAGCACTTTCGCCGAGGCCACGACCCGGCTGCGGGTCCTGCTGCAGCAACTGGGAGAGGGGGCGTGGAAACCGAGTTCGCCGGAGCGGACGTGCGCGGCCGAGATCCTCAATGCCTCTCCGCGTACACCGCCGACTGACGCGGTGCTCGCCGGGATGCGCACAGCTGGCCGGGAACTCGCCCCGGCGCGGGAGCCCAACCTGTTCGCCGCGGCGCTCGTGCAGTCGGTGAGGCTGCTGCGCCGTGCGGACTTCCCAACGTCGGAGGAGGGGCAGCTGCTACTGGCGGACCTGCGGGCGCTGCTGAACGGGATCATCGCCGCGCCCCTGCCGCCGTCGTGGGCGAGGTGGACGCGCGCATGAACTCCAGCCCCGTGCGGATACGGGCGTGAGACCCTGCACCAGCGCAGGGTGAGCGCGGTGCAAGGCCTCACAGGTGCCGGGCCTGCTAGAGCTCGATCTCGATGTGCTCCACGTCAGTGAACTCCACCCCGAGGCCGTGCGCGCGGGTGTTGTTGGCGCGGAAGTACATCCGGGCGAGGCCGTCGGCGGCGATCTGCTGGAGCTGCTGCTCGGTGGCGCCCTGCTCGCGGGCGGTGAACAGCTGGTCGGCGTAGGCGGGCGGCAGGGCCTGGGTGATGTCGCGGATCCGGGCGTCGTCGGTGGTGCCCGGCGCGGCGGTGAACCCGAACCGCGCGCGCGTGCTGACGACCAGGCCGCCGGTGGAGGCCGCCTTCTTCCTCGCCTTCGCCCGCACCTGCGGCTGCCACCGCTTCTTGACCTCACGCTCTATGCGGCCGCGCAGGTCCTGGCGGGGCCGCTTGAGCTTGCCCGAGACGTACCGCTCCACGGTGCGCTGGGAGATCCCGAGCGCCTGCGCGGTGGCTTTGGTGCCCTTGAGATGCTTGACCAGGTACTTCATCTGCGCCTGGGCGCTCTGGGGGATGCGGCGGGTGAACGCCCCCTCCAGCGCGCGGTCCAGGCTGTCCCCGAGCGAGTCCACCATGACCTGCTACTCCCCTTCTCCGGCGCTCTGGTCGGTCTTGATGAGGTTGGCGATGTTGAAGACCTCGCCGCGTTCCTCGAACATCTGCTCCGCCCACAGGACGGTCTGGGTGCCCTGGTGCTTCACCATCCCGGGCGAGACCCCGAGCCGGAACGTGCCGGGCACCGGCTTGCCCTCGGGCGCGTATGGCAGGACGTCCAGCGGGGACGGTCCGGGCGAGGGGTAGACGATGGCGTCGGTGCCGATCGCGACCGGGTAGAGGTCGGCGGCGGCCGCCGTCTTCATCAGCTTGCGGTGCAGGCCGACGCGCTGGCTCGCGAGCACGGCGGCCCGGATGTCGGGGCGCCACGTCTCCCGGTTCAGCGCCGGGTAGGGCTCGTAGTACGGCACCTGGCCCCGACTGCGCTGCCGCAGCTTGCCGATGGCGCCCTTCGCCGTCGCCTTGATCGCGGTCTCCAGCAGCGCCATCGTCGGGTCGACCTGCTTGCGCCGCGCCATCGCGTCCAGGAACTCCTGGCCGACGAGGTCGGTGGTGACGCCCATGTCGGCCATCGTCTCCACGTACGCGTCGCGCAGCCGCTTGTACCAGCCGTCCAGGTAGCGGCCGGTCTGGGTGCGCACGTACGCCTCGATCGGCGCGACGTCGAAGCCGAGCTCCACCGCGTAGGCGACGGTGGGCGTGGCGTACCAGGCCGGTCCCTCGGGCCGGTCGCCCTTGGGTGTGAACGGGCTCGGGAGCCGGTTGCCGTCGACGGTGCGGCCGTTGATCTGGACGCGGGACAGGTCGATGTGGGAGAGGTCGACCAGCCACGAGCCGGGCAGTGCCGCATCGAACTGCGGGTTGCCGGTCAGGTGGGTCGGTCCGTTCAGCCCGACGGTGAGTCCGTTCGCGGCGGCGGCGAACGACATGTTGAGGTCGACCACGACCAGGAACTGGTTCGTGCACTCCTCATCGGTCAGTGGCCGGCACCAGTCGTAGGGCTCCTCCATCAGCATCTCGGCAGGCGTGCGCATGTGGTGCCGGGCGAACTTGCCCTTGAGGACCGGGTGTTCGTCGGGGACCTCGCACTCCACCACAGGGTAGAGCTGGGTGAGCGCGTCGTCGTTGAAGGCCCGCTTGAACTCGCCGGTGTCCGGGTCCCTCTCCGCGCGGGTCGGCGGGCGCAGCGCGGTCATCAGCTCCAGGCCGGTCGTCGACGTGGTGCCGCGCGGCGTCATCACCCGCCGCGCGTACGTGCCCAGGTACCGGGCGAGGTCGGCCGGGTGCATGGACGGCAGCTGCGGGTCGTCCTTCTTGTCCCACTCCCGCGCGTCCAGCGCGTCCCACGACGGGATGCACAGCTGCACGCAGCGCCGCCTCGAGCCCTCCGGGTCGCGGAACACGCGCGCCCACGGCCCCAGTCCACGCTGGGTGAGCTGCAGTTCGGCCCGCTGGATCTGCTTGATTACCTTGTGGCTGTCCTCGAGCCGGCCCGCGCGCCGCTCGTCGTCCGACAAGGCGGCGGGCAGGCCGTAGCGTTCCAGCGCGGCCGGGGTGAGGACCAGGATCGGGTCGGCGTCACGGCCGTTGCGGTGCAGGCGGGCCTGACCGAGGCGAGCTTCGGTGATCGTCCAGTCGACCAGCGCGGGCAGCGACTTGGCGGGCACGTCCAGGACCAGGCCGCCGACGCAGTACGCCGACACCTGGCCGTCCTCGCAGTCGACGACGGCGAGCGGGCCGTTCTCGAAGCGCGGGTCGACCGCGACCGCCGACGGCGCGGTCTTCTTCACCGCCTTCTTCGCGGCGGGCCGGCGCGACGTCGACGTCGGCCTGGTGCCGCTCGCCGCCGCACGGACGGGCGGCTTCGCCGGGGCCGGGGCGGGCGCGGCGGTGAACGTGTCCGGCACCTCTGGCTCGGCGGGCGCCTCGGGGCCGGGGGCGGGGAAGCGCGCGGCGAGGCCTTTGAGCAGCCGGGCGTACGCGGTGCGCTGCGGCGGCCGCGGTTGGTTCTTGCCGGACTCCCAGCTCGCCACCGCCTCCCGGCGGGTGCCGAGCACCTGCGCAATGTCGGTCTGCGTCAGAGCGGCGGCCTCGCGCAGACGCCTGCGCTCAGCAGGCGGCGGCAGGTCGTTCTGGTCGGCCCGGTTCAACAGTGCATCGACAGCGTTGAGCAGCTCGTTCTCAGTGGGCACAGAGCTCACCTCCGCTACGCACCCTACATCAATCGCGCATTGGATCGCTTGTCTTTCGCGCATTGGATCGCTTCTCGCGGTAATGTGACGTCGACTGGTAGCTGGCCATCCCGCCAAAGCAACGAGGAGGACGCCATGGCCGCTTTTGCCCTGCGTGTTGTCGATGCCGACCATGTCCCGTCGTTCGATGAAGAACGGCAGATCCCGCGCACCGGATCGGGCGGCGGCAGCGGCGCCACGTTCGCCGCGTACGCCCACCGCATCTACCAGGACCCGCGCGCGGACGGGCCAACACGCCAGCTCCTGCTCGCGATCGCGTACGCACTGACCATGGCCCCGGCCAAGGACGGCACCAGCGTCTGGGCCACGATCCGCGCGGCTCTCGGCCCGGACACCTCCCGGATCGCCCTGCGCCGCTTGATCATCAAAGACCTGCCCCGTGAGAACCCGGACCGGGGCGGTCTGCTGCCCTGCTACTTCGACGCCGACTGGCTGCACATCTACCGCTGGGCCACCACCCGGACCACCTGGCAGCCACCCGCACAGGGCCTGCGTGCCGACGACAGCCCTGCGCCGCCCCCGCAACGGCCCCGCCTGCACCTGGTGGCCCCGCCCGGCTGATCCCCGGCGCTCCTGCGCACCGCCCAGACCCTGATGACAAGTGTTTGTGGCAACTTCATTTGGCCCCACTCCGGCACTGAAGTTGGCCCCACTCGCTGGCCCTGACCGGTCGCGTGGAGTGCGTCAACCTCGCTCCGGCAAGTTGTTTTGGCCCCACCCCGAACGAGTGGGTTCCCTGGCCGAGGGGAGGGGGCGGAGCGGTAGCGTGAAGTACATCGGATCCGGACCGGACGACGGGCCCCGACAGCCCGCCGGACCAGAGGATCTCGACCCGTGTTCGATCCGGGACCGACGGATTCTCCGATCTGTGGTGGACGACGAGGGCGGGCATTGGCACGACCGGCGGAGAACGGCTCGTGCCTAACCGGGCCGAGGTCGGCGCCCCGCATGGGCGCCGGCCTCGGTTCTTGAAGCAGGTCGTGTCAGCTTGTCTTTAGAGACCATCTCATTTGGCGCCTGTAGGAGTAGCAGCCGCTGAGAAATGGTTGGGCGCGCACTGTCATGATGGTCGGGGCGTGAGGCGGTCGGGCATCAGCCTGCTCGCTTTTGTGTTGATCAGAGAGGGGCCGGCATGCCGATCGTTGTCGCTGACGACGGATACAAGCTGTGGTACGAGGTCGTCGGAGACGGGCCGGCGTTGGTTTTCCCCGCCCGCTCCCGTGGCGAGTTCGGCTCGTTGGCCGCCGCGCTGGCAGGCCAGTACCGCGTCGTCCGCTACATGCCGCGCCGCGTGGTCGGGCTGACGGAGCCGGAGGAGGACGTAGCGGTGGACCCGGAGGACCAGGCGGGCGGTCCGTGGGACGCGGCCTCCTGGACCAGTTACCCGATCGACAGGGAAGTCGCCGACCTGCACACCGTCGCGGACGCGGCTGGCGTCGGCGACTTCGTCCTGGCCGGGTACTCCGGCATGGCGGCGTTGGCCGGTTTCCTCGTTCCGTTCGCGGAGCGCGCGAAGGGACTGATGCTGGGCGGTTTCCCGCTGCTCGCGAGCAACGCTTACTGGCTCGGCTGTGTGGAGGGCGCCCGCAGCGCGTTTTTGCTGGTCGGGGAGAAGGCCAAGGCGGACGGTCACCACGTGGACCGGCTGCTGTACCGCGAGTGGGACGAGCGCGACGACCGTCCGGCCCTGGCGGCGCTCCCGGGTCCGAAGATCCTTTGGTATGGCACCCGGGACTGCGAGCCGGAATGCCGCATGCATGACTACGTCGGCGGCGCCGCCATCGCACGCCGGATCGCCGAGCATGCCGGTGAACTGCGTGCTCTCGGCTTCCAGATCATCGAACTCGACGGTCAGGACCACATCGGTGCCCTGGCCGAAACGGATCTGATTGCTCCTCAACTGGCCGCCGCGCTGGGCAAATCTGGTTGGTGAGGTGAGCCGGCACCGGACAGGCACCTCCTCGGCGAACTTCCTCAGGATCACGGCGTCCTGCCCGTCCGGGTAACAAGTCTGCGGTGGCAGATGAGAGTGCAGGCGATGCTCGTGAAGGCCAGGAAGTGTTCGGCTTTGCGCTCATAGCGGCGATGCAGTCGACGACATCCGGCGAGCCAGGACATCGTGCGCTCTATGGTCCAACGGTGACGGCCCAGGCGGGTTGAGGACTCGACCGCGAAGAGGAACGCGCGAGCGGCCAGCCGTACTCCCTGAGTAACCCGGCGACTTACCACCGAGGAGGACTATCGCTCAGCCGGCGCCCGAGGACGCCGGGGCAGTTTCTTCGTCGCTGCAATGAACCAGTTTCGCCGGTGCCCCTAGCCACCTTCCAGGCATCCCGCGCTTCGGTCTCCCCCCAGCGCTGGTCGGTGAACTTCGCCCCGCACCGCGAGCACGCCGGCCGGGGCGGTGTCGTGCACGCCGTCGACTGCGAAGAGGCGCCGGCCGGGGCGCCGGTGCTGCCGCTATTAACTGTTCTCATGAGGTCGGTGCCGCGGTCCGGTTGGCGTCACTCTCCAGCGGACCGCCATCCTGTGTCCGGCACAGGAAAGGGGAGCGACGTGGACATCGCGTACTGCACGACATGCATCGGGTTCGCTGCCAGCTGGAACAGTGTGAAGGACACCGCTGGCGCGCTGGCCGCCGTCGAACGGGAGAGCGTCCAGGCCCTTTTCGGGCTGCACCTGGCATCACACGTCGAGGCCGAGACTCCGCCACTCGTCCAGGACTGTCCGGGCTGCGGGCGGCTTGGCTCCTATATCGCAAGCCACGGCGAGGACAGCGTGGCACCGGGAGGATGCAGCGAGACCGCCGGCCAGCTTCTGCGCCAGCACCTCCTTGGACATCTCCTCCCGTGCATGCCGACCCCCTCCTAGGTGTGGCGTATCAGGAGTTGGTGCCGGGCCTTGGCTATCGGTCGTGCGTGCGGTCCATCAGCTGCTGGACGCGGCCGAGAGACAGGCCGGTCTCGGCGGCGAGACCCCGGTAGGTCCAGCCGCCGGCGCGGTACGTCTCAGTGAGCGCCTTGGCGCGCAGGTCGGCCAGCCCGGACGCGTCCGGCCGCAGCTGCTGCACCTTGGTCAGCCGGTGGTACCGCTCCAGAGGCGGGAGTTCCTGCCGCATGATCGGGTCCCAGAACGCCTTGGACTCATCGAGATCGGCGCGTACTTCGCGCAGCGCACCCTCGTAGTCGTACTGCCGCCGCGGGTCCATCTCGCTGCCCAGGACGACGCGGACCAGGAGGTTGTAGGCGTAGAGCATGCCGACGGCGAACGCGCGGTGGCGCCGGGCCTCATCGTCCTCGCCACGGCGGGCGTATGCCTCCGCACGGCCGGCGGTCTCGGTGATCTGTGCAGCCAGGAGGCGCCCCTGGCTCTGATGGCCGACCCCGTGGCTGATCCGCCCGTCAAGGCGGGGCACCGCCGCTGCGGTACCCCCGGGCATGTCGTCCAGGGTGGTCTCCAGCGGGTCGTAGTCGTCAGGGAGGTACGAGTCACCAGCAGTCATCTTGAAGCCTCTTCTGTGCGGCACTCAATGAAGACATGTATACCCCTCCCTATACCACCTTGTCTAGGGTGGGGTATACGATTGTGAGTGCCCGTCAAGGAAACGAGTCAGCTGTCCAAGGGAGCAGCACCGGCCCGCATAACCAGCCTCATGCGATGGAACACCTGGGCCGCGCCCGGCGAGGCTCGTGCGGTCGATCCCGGTCTTCACGCCTTGGCGGCCTCGCCTGACCCGCAGGTGTTGGACAACTGCCCACGGTGGTCAGGAGGATGGGGTGACCTGTCTGCTGCCGAGAAGGGCGTGCTGCTGTGACGCGACCGCTGTCCCTGGAGATCTGCCTGCTCACTCCGTCCACCGCACCAGCCCAGTGGACAGCGGCGGTGGCGGAGGCCGTACGGCTGCTGGCTCCCTCCTGGGACGACAGCCCCGCTGCGAGCGACGAGCTGCGCACTCTCGCGCTGGTGCTGTTCGCGAGGACGCGCACCGGGGGACGGACGCCCCAGGACGTCTCGCTGGGAGAGATCGTCGCCGCCCTGGCCGTGCCCGGGGACGGCGTACTGACGGAGGCGCTGGCGGTGCGTGAGGAGATCGAGTCGGCACTGGCCGAGGCCGCACTCACCCCCGCGGCCGGCACCGGGAGTCACCCGGTGTGGACGATCTACTGGGGCCTGTGCGAGGTGTACCGGTATCCGATGATCGATGATTTCGAGCCTGAGCCGCCGTCGCCGTCGCCGTTGCGGCAGTGCCTGCCCAGCCTGGCACGGCGCCTCACAGGGATGACCGAGGAGGCGCGCAGCGCCCTTGAGCCGGTGTCAGTCGAGGCTGAGGCACTGCGCGTCGACACGACTCGGGTCATGATTGTGAGCCGTCATGCCGAGGTACGCCTGGACTGCTGGACCGACCCCGGCCCCACCAAGCCGGGCCGCCCGGCCCGCTGCCCCGCGGAAGTCGGCGGTCACCTGATGGTGGACGGCCCCGACGCGGTGTGGGTGTGCAACGCCGGCCACAGGACACGGCGCCCGCGCACGCTGTCGGCGGCGCACGCCCGCAACGCCCTGCGCCAGCTGGGCATCGACCCCGCCACCCGCGGCCAGGTGGACGCCGGCGGCCCCTTCTGTGTCCCCGCGGGCGACGCTTTCGCTGAAGACGCCGACCCCACGAAGCTGTTCGCGCTGTCCGTGCCCAGGCCGCCGATCGGCCGCGACAAGCTGATAGAAGACGTGACCCGGCTCATCGAGGAGCAGCAAAACGAGCGGGGGCCGGGTCGTGGATGACTTCTTCGCACGCGTTGAGCACCGCTGGCCGGCCGGCCGCCGTGACCTGCACTGGCTGATCATCCCCGGTGCGGACTTCGCCCGCGAGCACTTGTATGAGCCCTACCGCACGCTCGCGGAACAGCCGGGACTGTGCCCGGTGCTGCCGCAGTGGATGCACATCACCGTGCTGCACTCCGGCCCGCAGGACGACGCGAGCCCGGCCGAGATCGACCAGATGATCACCGAGGTGACCGAACGCGCCGCCGGCATCGAGCCGTACGACCTGACCCTGTCCCGCCCTGACGTCGGCAATGTGGCGATCGAGTCCAAGGGGCATCCGGGAGCCCCGCACCGGCAGTTGTGGGAGACGACCTGGCAGGCGCATCACGCGGTGGTCGGCGACCGGTGGCCGAGGATCCCCACGGTGTCCTACCCGCACCTGTCCCACGCCTACGCCGGTGCAGAGGCGCACCAGGCCGACCGCGGGGCCCTGAAGGTCCTGTTGTCCGATTTGGAGGGCGGGCCGGTCACCGTGCCGGTCAGCGTCCTGTCGCTGGTCGCCGAATGGCACGACCGCCAGGAGATCCGGTGGGACGTGCTCGCCGAGGTCCCACTCGGCGGCTGAGGCCGGTCCGGCGGAGAAGGAGTACGGCCCCCGGCGTTCTGCAGCGCGTTCGGCGCCCGGCCCTGGCGATGCCGGTCCGCGCAAGGACGCTGGGGGCAGCGGGGCTCTGGGGCCGGCGAAGGCCACCAGCGGCCACCGGCATCAGCCGCGGGAGAGTGCCCGGACGGCGCCGCCGCATAGAACATCCCGCTCGCCGGGGACGTCATCGCCCCTGATGCCGGGTGGCAGCGGAGGCTCCGAGGGCGGCGCGGAGGGGTGGGGGTATTCCCGCAGGTCAGGGGAAGCCGCGACCGGAGCGGATACCAAGATCGTGGCCCTTGTGGGGACGTTTTTCACAAAGACATGTGAAAACCAAGCCGATTGCCCGTGCGGACTCTACGAAAGTGTCCGATCAGCCCCGAGATGTGCTGCAAATAGGGGCATTTGACCGAATGGCGCTGGGCAGAGGGTGTCACTACGCTCACGGAGCGCGAACCCGCGCTTACCGGGCAGGTTTCCGGGTTCGCGCTCCAACAGCTACTCGACTCAAGGAGAAGCCCTTGTCTGCATCCCCTTCCGAGCGCGGACTCAAACGCTTCCGGCGCCGGTCCGCGCCTGACCATAACAAAGCCGGTGTCACGGGCGGCACGCCCGTCAACATGGAGGCAACACCGGGCAACAGCCCCGCGGTGGCGCCCGCCGGGCCTGCCGCGGCGATGCCGGCGCTCATCGTCGTCCCCGGTTCCCCCGGCCTCCCCGAGCTGGTGACAGCCCTGGTCGCGGCCGTGGTGTGGGCGGTCATGGCCTGGCGCAGCCCGCGCGCCGAGCGCCCGCGGCCCTGACCGCCGGCAGACCGATGTCCCCCCGGTCCTGACCTCTGTGTGCATCCGTCCCGTCTACGAAACGGATGCACACACACCGCTCCATGTCACAAATCCCGGGCGGCGATCCCCTTTTCGTCGCCCGGCCAATTCACCGGCAAAGGGAAATATCCACGATGGGGAACACTTTTTCGCTGCCCACCTGCGCATGGTGCGGCGGCGAGCGGCGGCTTCAGGCCACCGGCAGACCCGGTTCGTACTGCAGCACCAAATGCCGCCAGGCCGCACACCGGCACAAGCAGGCCGCCGCCAGACCACCGGATACCGAGCAGTACGACCAGGCCCTGCACGTGCAGCTCAAGCAGATCATCCACACGGCCCAGGCCGTCATCGACGCGCTCGGCCAGCCCGAGGCCCATGAGTCCGAACTGCTGGGGCAGGCAGTGCGTCTGCAGGTCCTCGCGGAGCGCATGACGCCCGGCATGGTGGCCAGGGCCAGACAGCGCGGCGCCTCCTGGGAACAGATCGGGTCGCTGCTGGGCATGAGCAAGGACACCGCGCGCAAGAAATGGTCCCAGCTCAGCCGGCGGGCCGGCTCCCCCCAGCGGACCGCCCCCGCCCCGGCCCCGCCTGTCCCGGCGGTACCCCCCGACCGTTCCCCGGCCGCACCCGCCGCCGGCCTGGACAGCGGCGACATCGCCGACCGCGCTGGCCCCGCAACCCTCGCCGCACCGGCCGTGCGCGCGTGCCCGCCGCCTGCCGCGGGGCACGGCGACCTCGCCAGCGTCCTCAGCAGCCTCCAGCGTGCCTCCGGGCTCAGCCTCAGAGCCCTGGCCGGCCGCAGCAGCCTCTCCCCCAGCTATCTGTCCCGGCTGATGTCCGGCGAGCGTTTCCCCTCCTGGAAGAACACCGCCGCACTCGCCCGCGCCTGCGGCGCCGACCCTGAAGTCCTGCGCAAGGTCTGGGAAACCTCCCAGGCCCGCCGCGCAGGCCGGCCCTACACCGCCTCACTCGCCTCCGCACTGCGCTACCTCCACCAGCGCGCGGGAAGCCCCACCCCCTGGGTCATCTCCGTCACCAGCGGCCACCGCCTGGGCCAGGACTACGTCGCCGCTCTCCTCGACGGAACCGCCACCGGCCCGTGGGAGGACATCCACCGCCTGGTGCAGCTCCTCGACGGAGAACCGGCCTACTTCCTCCCCCTGTGGGAAACCGAAACCGCCGCACTCCCTGCCCCGCGGCCGGCACCACCGCCACCCGCCCCCAAACCCCCCGCCCGCGAAGAACCCCAACCACCCGCCAGGCGCGTCGAAGAACTCCTCATCGCCTTCAAAGACGCCCTCGGCCCCACACACCTGACCACCCCCCGGCCCCGACGCCGCCTCGCCACCCCCATAGCAAGCGCCTGGCGATGACCCAACCGCCCACCTGGAAGACCGTCAGCCAGCAGGGCGACCGAGACGGTGGGGTGCAGAGGGCCCTGGCGGGCTGACAAGCCTGTCCTGCGCAGAGACAGCGGCTGAGCATGCTGCAAGCCAGGTCAACATGTAGGGGGCTTTCCGCGCAGTGCGCGGAAAGCCCCCTACATCAGCGGCGGGTGACGGTGTAACCCGCGTCGTTGACGGCGCGAGTCCACACGTCGCGGTCGAACCACTTGCTGATGCCTGGCTGCAGCTCGGTGATGGTGCGCATCCGGGCCTGCCAGTCGTGTCCGGCCGGGCCGCGGCTGCCGTCGCATCCGGTGCAGCCGTCCTCGCCGTGGATGTGGCCGGCCATCCAGGCGTTGACCGCCACGTTGACGATGACCGCATACAGGTCACCGCCGGTCTGTGCCAGGGAGTCAGGGACACCGGCGAGGACCAGCGCGAGTTCAGGGTTGTCGACCGGCGGCATCGGGGCCTGGCCCACGCCCTTCTCGCTGCTGCTCTCCTCGAAGGCGTGCGCGCTGTGGGCGAGGCGGTCGGCGAGGGCGGCCGCGTCGAAGTACCGCCAGGCGGAGCGCACCTGGATTCCCAGCCGCTCTGCCACCGTGCTGATGTTCTTCTCGATCGTGTCCTCAACCGTCGACGGTGCAAGCGTCACCCCCCGGTGAGCCAGCTCCGCGAGCGTCTGGGCAACGGCTTCCTTGAACGCCTTCGTGTTTCGCACCACCGCATCGTAGGCGCGTCGGCGTAGCCGCCGAACGGCTTCACCAGCCTCGACCCGCAACGACGCGCAGTCCGGGAGGCGTTGTCCGTGGCGGCCGTCACCATCCGGCCATGCCCATCAGCCGGGAGTACGCACGCTCCCTCTTCGCAGACCTGACGCAGAGCGCCGCGGTGCCGCTGGACCCTGACGAGCTCCTCCATTCCCGGCTCAGAGCTGCAAGCCGGCTCTTCTCGGTGCCGCGGCGACGCTTCGCACGGGCCGCCTCGACTGCGGCCTCAATGACGTGGACCCGCGCCAGGCAGTCCGGCGCGGGCCCACGTCATCGGAACTACGGGCGGCTGATGGTCACTTGCCTTCCTCGGCCAGCCGCGCTATTTCCTCGGCCAGCCGCCGCTCAGCCTCCTCCTGCTGCAAGGCTGCCTGCCGCAGGGCCTCCATCACCTCGGGTGACGTCTGCTCGGACATGGATCTCCCTTCCAAGGTCGGTGCGTTGATGTTTCCGAGTGGCGCTCAGCGCTCGCCCAGGTAGCGGCGGCCGGAGTCGTACATCCGCCGGACAGACGACTGCATCTCGGGGTCGTTGAAGATCGCCGCAGAGATCCCCCGCCACGAGAGCCGGTAGTCGTCGCGGAGCCGGACGACCTGGACGGCGGAGCGCCGTCCCAGCAGCGCGGACAGCTGGGCCGTGCGCGCTGCGGCGTTCAGCGCGCTCTCGGGCGGCGCCCCCTTCAGTCCCACATCGTCGGGATCGCCAAGGGCCTCCAGCGCGTAGGCGAGCTGGTCGCTCTCGATGGCCGTCGCCAGGTAGCCCCGGGGGTCGTCGGCCTTCGGGTCCCAGGTGATCTCTGCGGTATGGCCGCTGGTCTTCGTCACGTGCACGGACACGGTGTTCTTCCTTGCTGAACAGTGATGCGGCCCCTGACGGCAAGCAGATCTGCAGGGGCCGCACCGTGGGGGCGGATCGGCTCAGCTGCCGAAGTGGAGGTCGCCGTTGTGGACGCCGCCGGTGATGCCGTAGTGGTTGCCGTTGATGACGGTGGTGGAGTTCGTGTCCTTGTCGTGCACCGTGGTGGACGCGTTTTCGCGGCGCGCCTGCTCGATGATCCGCTCGGTCTCCCCGCGCGTCGCCTCGATGAGGTGATCGGCCGCCCGCAGCGCCTCTTCCTTGTTCTTGAACAGCCCCATGATGTCTCCCCTGATAGCGGTGGTGTGCGGGCGGCATGATGCCCACCCCCAAGAAGGTGTGCGCATTGCGCACACCTAGAGAGTGGCACAGGGTGTGCGCATTGCGCAAGGCGGGTCGACGGGGCAGAGACATGCCCGACGACGCGCTTGTCCGCACGGGCAATGGAGAGAAGGCGCCGTTGCCTGGGGTCAGCCCCCTTGCGGATCGCTTGCTGGCCTTGGCCCGTCTTTACACATCTCTGCCAGCGCGGCCGTCCCGCTGCCAGCGTGGCGGAGGAACGGTGCCTGGTACGCGGACCCGGGCTTCGGCCGGACGACGTGGTTCCCGTGGCTGTTCACGACCAGGCGGGGTGTGGCCTACAGCGGTCAGCGGACCGACGCCGACATCGTGCTCCTGGCCCTGGGCTGGGGCGCGTTCATCGGCGCCGGAGTCGCCGCCATGTACTCCTCGGGCGCGCGTTCTGGCCGAACAAGAGCGGCCAGGCCGCCGCGTCCAGCGCAGCAGCGCACGGTGCCGGAGCGCCGGAGTCCGGCGGTTGATCAGTCGATGACGTGCACGGTGACGTACAAGTCTCCTGGCGCACCGCCGTGTTTGCCAGGGCCGCCGAGCTCGCGGATCCGGACCTCCTGGCCGTCCTTGATGCCCGCGGGGATGCGGACCTTGTAGGTGTGCTGTTCCCGGATGATCCGGCCCTCCCCCTCGCAGGTCGTGCAGGCCCGTGCCGCCTTCTCGTCTGTCCTGGTGGCGCAGGCGGGACAGGGTTTGTGGGCGGTGACCCGCAGGGGGATAACCGCGCCGTCGGTGGCTTCCGCCGGGGTGACGTCGATGTCGTGGGCGAGGTCCTTGCCGCGGCTGGGCGGGGTGGACCCGAAGTACCGGTCGTTGATCTCCTTGAGAGCAGCCCACACATCCCCGCTGGCCGGCCGCTGGGCAGGGTCCTTGGCCATGAGCCGGCTGGCGAACCGCTCCAGCTCCGCCGGGGCGTCCGGGCGCAGGGTGCGCAGCGGTGTCGGCTGTTCGTTCAGGTGCTGGTTGACCAGGTGCCAGGAGGTGCCGGTGAAGGGCCGACGGCCGGTGACCATCTCGTAGAGCACGCAGCCTAGGGAGTACATGTCGGAGCGGTAGTCGAATGTGCCGGACAGGGCCTCGGGGGCCATGTAGGCGGGGGTCCCGATCAGGACGCCGGTGGTGGTGATGTCGTGCCGGGCATCGCCGCTCCTGGTGATGCCGAAGTCGACGACCGTGGCCTCGCCGCTGGAACGGACGATGATGTTGGACGGCTTGATGTCCCGGTGGGTCAGGCCCGCCTCGTGCGCGGCCTCCAGGGCGTCGGCGACGCAGGCCGCCGTGTACATCGCCTTCGACAGGGGGAGCCGCCCGGACTCGAGGACCGTGCTGAGCGACTTGCCGGGCAGCAGCTGCATCACCAGGTAGGCGTGCAGACGCCCGTCGTACATCGCGGATCCGAAGTCGTGCACGGTGACGATGTTCGGGTGGGAAAGGCCGCCCGCGACCGCGGCTTCGCGGGCGAACCGGGCCACCTGCCGGCCGTGGTCCGTGCCGCCGTCGCCGGCGAGGACCTTGACCGCCACCTGCCGGTCGACCCTGGGATCGTGCGCCTTCCAGACCTGACCGAAGCCGCCCGCACCGATCGGTTGAATCAACCGATAGCGGCCGTCCAGCACGGTCCCTGCCTGCACGACTCCCCCTCTTTCGGCGCTCACCGCGCGCGACAGCGGCGCACGGCGTACCAACATGTACCCGCACGCTACGCCGTGACAACCACCAGTGACAGGGGGTTCTGGTCTGCTCAGGCCGTGTCGCGCAGTGCAGCCGACCGGGGGACGCCGGAGCGATCCCGGTGGCCGGACGCCAGGGAGCCAGATGCGAGGACGCCTTCAACAGGTCGTCGGTCCTGACGTACAGCGCGGTGGCGAGGTGCTCGATGCCGCACTCTAGCGGGAGGCCCTGATGACCACACCCACCACCGGCTACGAGGCCGAGCCCGCCGACGTCGCCGCCGACGTCGACGGCCACCTCGCCGACATCACCGACCCGCTGGAGCGCTACCACCGCGCGACCGCCGCCCAGGTCCACCACCAGGCCGTCGCCGCCGCCTTGCAGACCGAACGGGACAAGGCGCTGGCCCTCCTCAACGCCCCGGACCCGGACGGACGGCGCCTCACCTACGAGCAGCTCGCCGAGCAGGTGACCGCCGGCCTCACCCGGTCCGGCGTCCAGAAAGCCGTCGAGCGGGGACGCAGGGCATTGGACCGTGCATGACCGGACGGCCGGGACGCCAGCGGCACCTGGCCGCACGAAGCGAGCCCCGGGCCTGCGCCACAGGCCCGGAGCGGGCAGGCTGGAGAGGTGCGGACGAGGGATGTCCGCGCCGGGCAGACCTACCGGTGCGAAGTGCCGTACACCCTGCCCTCCGGCCGCTACGGGCGCGAGCCGTTCGCCGGCAGTAGACGATGATGTGTCTGGGGGCGTGCCCCAGCGGTGTGTTGCTCCGCGTGAGGGCAGCACCGCTCCATGCCTGCGGCCTGTCCCGTGATGCTCTTGCCCGGGTTCCCTTCAGTGCTTCACCATCTGTGATCAGACGGATACGGCCGATGGTGGGGGTGGCGATGTCGTCGAGTACGGGCGGGGACTATTGGGCAGACAAGGCGCTGCCCAGTGTGTTCAAGCACGATCTCCTCAAGCGGTATCTGCCGCAGTTCGGCGGGATGACGGGCACGCAGTCTCATGACAAGCGCGTGGTGTATCTCGACGGGTACGCGGGCGAAGGCCGCTACGAGAACGGCGATCCGGCGTCAGCTGAGATCGCACTGAGGGTCGCCTCATACCTGCGCAGCAGGCCCGGGCTGACATTGGAGTGCTTCTTCTCCGAGCCCCAGGCGAAGTCGTTCGACCGGTTACGCCAGGTCGTCCAGCACTACCTGGCGCGAGGCGTACGGGCGCACGCCCATCGTGGTGAGGTCGACGGTGTTCTCGACCAGGTCGTCGAGCGCGCCGTCCGGGAGCCGCTGTTCCTCTTTCTGGACCCGTGCGGGCTGGTCCTGCCACAGGACCGTCTCGTCGACGTCCTCGCGCGCAAGCGCCCTCAGAAGCGGCCGGCAACCGAGCTGCTGATGAACTTCAGCATGATGGCCGTGTGGCGCCTGGGCGGCCACGTCTGCTCCCCGAAAGGCAACGAGAAGTCGCTGCAGCGGTTCGATGACGTGTGCGGCGGGACCTGGTGGCGGGAGTACTTCGCCGACGCGGTGGCCTCCCGCGACAAGGACGGCGCGGCCGAGGACGCGATCGAGGCGGTGGCGGCCGAGTACGCCCGCCGTCTGGAGCGGCGCACCGGGATGCTCGTGCAGTCGGTGCCGGTGTCGCACTCGCCTCGCCAGCGGGCCGTGTACCGGCTGGTGTTCGCGACCCGCAGCCAGTATGGCCTGTGGGTGTTCGGCGACACCGTCGCCCGTGCCCGGGCCACGTGGTGGGAGACGCTGGAGGAGCGTGAGGACGACGATGCGCTGTTCTCCGAGGCATCGGTGACACGCCCGGACCCGAAGGAGGTCGAGGCCAAGGCCATACCTCAGATCGCCGGGAACCTGGCGAAGCTCCTCGCCCGGACCCGGCGACCGGTCAGGCTCGTCGACCACACACTGGAGGTTTTCGGGTCCTTCTACGGGCAGGTCACCGAGCCGGTGGTACGCCAGGCGGTACGGCTTCTGCATGAGCAGGGCGTCACGCCCAGCAACGGGGTGGGCGTGAAGAGGACCCGGGAGATCACCCTCTCCCCAGGGAACCTCACGGCGTGACGTGTGGCCGGGCCCGGTCAGGCGCCCGGCCACAACGAACAGCCGTCAGGCCGCTACCGGCAGCGGCATCTGGTCCCAGGTCCGGCCCTCCAGCAGGCGGCCTCCGGCTTTCGGGGTGCGGCCGCCCCACTGCTTGAAGAAGAACGCGACGCCGGCGTCCTGGCAGGCGTCGCGGATCTGCGTCACCCACTCCTGCTCCAGCGGCCGGTGCCCGGGCCCGGACTCGCCGCCCGCGATGACCCAGTCGATTCCGGTCAGCTCCAGACCGTCCAGCGGCCCCAGCAGCGGCTCGCACGACAGGAACTTCACCTGCGCCGGCGCCTGCCGCAGGTCGTCGACGCGCGGCAGTTCCTTTGCACTCTCCACCGAGACGCCCATCCACAGGTTCGCTGGCCACTCCAGCCGGTCGGCGACGTGCCGCAGGCGCCGGGCCCGCTTGGTGAGCACCTGGTAGGTGTGCTGCGGCGTCTGCGCGATCACATCGAAGACCTGCCGTACGTAGTCGAGCGGCACCCGTGCGTGGAACAGGTCGCTCATGGAATTCACGAACACGGTCCGCGGGCTCTTCCACCCGTACGGCACGCGCAGCGTGTCCGGATGCAGCGTCAGCCCGAACCCGGGCCCCGAGGTCCGCGGGTCACCGTCGGCCTGGTATTTCGCCGCGCCCATGGCCTTCAGACGCTTCGCCAGGGTGAGGGCGTAGCAGTTGTCGCAGCCGGGGGAGACACGGTCGCAGCCGGTGGTCGGGTTCCAGGTCGCCTCGGTCCATTCGATGGTGCTGCGGTCGCTCACCGGTCTCCTCCTGCCGTCATACACGCGGCCGCGTTCCACGAGGCGGTCACGGCGTGCTGCCTAACGATGCCGTCCCTGCCGGGGCACCGGGGCCCGGTTGTCGGTATCAGCACACATTCGATCGCTTTCCGTAATCTCAAAATTCGAACCTCCGTTTGGAACTTAGTAGTTGGGGCCAGCAGCGTCGACATCGGCCGGTCCTGCCACCGGCCCGGTGCCGTCGCTGTCCAGGGGGCGGGCAGCCAGCTGCGGCAGCCGCTTCGCCCACGGCGCGGCCCCGGCCGCCTGCAAGCCGCCCAGTACCTGCTTGCGGAGCTGCTCGATCCGCGTCGTGAGCAGGTGCTGGGCGGTGCGTTCCCTGGCGGTGTCGGCGGCCTTCGTCGCGGCGGCAACCGCGTCCGCGCCGTTCGGATTGGCCCGGAACCAGCGGCGGTTCTGCTCGGTCGCGTACGCCCGGCGTGCTTCGGCTTCGGCTTCCTCACTCCGCCCCAGCCGCCCCAGCACGCTGCTGCGGTACTCCGGCAGTGCCTGCTCCACCGCCTGGAGCGCGGCGAAGGCGAGCACGGATGCCGCGCCGGCCGGGTCCGCGTCCAGCTCGCCGGGCTCCACAATCGCCATGAACTTGCCCTGAGCCTTCGCGATGTCGGCCGCCAGCGACTTGCGGACGTGGTCGGTGACGGCGGCGACGTCGGCCGCGTCGGTCAGGTCGGCCGCCCAGGTCGCGGCGACCAGCCCGGCCTCCACGACCAGGGCCTCGGTCCGGCGCCGGTAGCCGCATGCCTCGCACAGCCCGGCCACCCGCTGCTGTCCGCAGTCCTCGCACGGCAGGGCCTGGCGCACCGCGTCGGCGGCGGCCGCGGCCGCGCGTTCGGCCTCCGCCCGCTCCGCCGCCACCGCGCGGGCCGCATCCCGGCGGGCCTGCTGCTCGCGGACCTGCTCCCGGCGCCACACGAAGTCCTCCGCCTCGGCAGCAGCGTGCTCGCGCATCCGCTCCTCGAGGACGCGCCGCCGCTCGCCGTCGGCCAGGCCGGGAAGCTCCCGGTCGATGTCCGCGCCGATCCGGGCACGCCGGGCCCGGCGGAGGTGGATCGCGTTCTGGCAGTTCTCGCATCCGGTCCCGGTGTCCAGCCGGATCCCGTCGTCGCAGCGCCGGTCCGAGCAGGACGGCCGCTGGACCAGGCCCCGCCGGATCAGCCACCCGTACGGGCCGGTGACCATCGCCTCGCCGCCGGTCTCCTCCAGGCGGTCGGTGAGCCGGTCGGTCAGCAGCCGCGGCGCACCCTCCGGCGCCACACCCAGGCCCGCCAGCTGTGCCAGCTCCGCCTTCGCAGCCGCTTCCACCTGGTCCTGCTGCCACCCGTTCAGCTGCTCCCACAGCCACGCCACCGGCCCCAGCGCCACCCGCAGACGAAGATCAGCCGGAAGGCCCACCCTCCGCCGCTGCTGCGGCTTTCCACCACCCACGGCCTTCGGCCGGCCACCGGCACCAGCCCGGGCAGCGCGCTGCTCCACCCGCTCATCGACCGGGGACTCCTTCGGCTGTTCCCCGCGGAGCGGGCCGCCCTCTGCCACCGGCGACCCGACCCCGGCAACGGCGCTCTCGCCGTCGGCGGCCTGGTCCTCGCCCGCGCACGCGCGCTCCGGCCGACGGCCTTCAGCCCCACGGCCTTCGCCGGAAAAACCACAATCAAGCTGCGGAGGAACTACGGGAGTAACCACAGAAGCGTGGTCTGCGTGGAGCTCTGCACCATCGGGACGCTCCTGATCCTCGGCATCCCCGGGGCCCTCAGCATCACTGATCCCAGACGTACCAAGGGCACCGGAGGCACTGGCCGGAGCATGATCTCCGCACGCACCATCGGGACGCGCCGAAAGCACCGTCCCGGACCCCGAAACAGCCTCCACAGGGGCCAGGGTGCGGCCGTACGCGCGGGCGACCGGCAGCAGCATGACCCGACCGCGGCCGTTCATCCGCGTCGCCGTCGCCTTCCGCCCCCGGGAGACCACACCGTCCTTCGTCAACCGGGCCAGGACCTTCCGCGCCCCGGACGGCGAGCAGCCCAGCAGCCGGGCCAGCGTCGCCGCCCCGCGTCCCTCGCGCTTCTTCACCGATCCGCCACACAGCTGCAGCCAGCCTGACGCCCGGGTGCTGAGCACCATCAACAGCAGCCCGAGCCGGTCGGTCGCCGCACCCCTGCCCGTACGGCCGGCCAGCAGCCCCGGGGGCGTCGGCTCCTTGTCCTTCGGCGTCCAGCCCGGCCCGAACAGCGCCTCGATCAGGCGCAGCAACGTCGCCAGCTCCGCCTTCGACAGCGCCAACGGGTGCGCGGCGCCGCCACTCTTGCGGGCGTTCCACAGCGGCATGACCAGGCAGTCCAGCCCGGTCGGGTGCCCCTTCGCGTCCCTCACCACCTTCGTGTGCAGCCCGTCCGAGCCGCGCAACGGAGGCAGCACCTTGTGGTGGACCGTGGACTCCTTCACTCCCAGCCACCGGCCAAGCTCAGCGCCCCAGATCGACGACCGGTTGTCATCCTCGCGGCCCTGCGGCGCCCGCGACTTCGCGTACAGCACCACGGCCGCCAGCTTCGCCACGTCCTTCTGCCCGGCGATCGCCGGGTCCGCCAGCAGCGCCTGGACCGCGTTGCGCAGCCGCAGCCGCATCGTCCGACCGAGGCGCAGCGGGTCGTCCGGGCCGCCGTCACCCGGCTGCTGCCCGAAGGTCGGCACCGAGCGCAGCGCGGCCCGCTGCCGCGGAAGGACTGCAGAGCCGTTCACGGAGTCGTCGACGGGGTCCGTTTGCATTGCGACGAGCGCCGCCCTCGACATCACAGGGACACACCCCCGTCCACGCAGCACACCGGGGTGAACGGGAACCTGCTGCCGAACCGATCGTTGTGCGGGACATGGCAGCCAAGAAGAACCCCGCCGCCCGCCGAGCCAGCGAAGCCGCCCGCCGAGCCGCAGCAGCACAACGCATCGGCCCCCGCCCGGTAAAACCGGCACGTCCACGGCCCCTCTACGACATCAAACCGCCAGGCATCCACTACCGAGAGTGGGACACGCCGAACGGCACGGATGAAGAGGTGATGAACAAGGTCAACGACACCTTCGGGCCGGACTCCGAGGCCGCTCTCGGCATGCGATTCGTGCTGGAGTACCGCAAGACCTACGGGCCGCGCGTCCCAGTCATGGCCGCGCGCCAGCTCGATCAGATCGTTGTCCGGACAGACCTTGCGACCGACCTCGCCCAGACCATGGGAATCACACCAGAAGAGGCCCGAGAGCACCTGCACACTCTCCACGCGCGGGGAGCGCTCCTCATCGCCGACGACGGCTCCCTGTGGATGACCGTCCCACCTGGAACCGGTACGAACAACCACTGGACGTTCGTCGAGAAGAAAGCGGACACACCGTTGGAGACCACCGCCGACTGAGCCGAGAGCCGGAGCCATCTGTGTTGTCATCGGGCCGGTGTACACGCCAAAGCGGACACCTCCCTCAGCAGGCAGAATGCATGTTTCTTGATCCACCAGACGACCCTGCACGAGACGGCCTGTGGACAGAGCCCGCTGAGCCCGGATTACTCCCGGCGCTCCCGCACGGCGAACAACAATCTTGGAACCCGTCCCGTCACACGGGACGACCCCTTCGAAGACGTCGTCGGCGGAGTTGTCGATGATCTCCGAGAGGGGGTGCATGAGCGGGGCGGTGGATACCGCGACCAAGACCTTTGAGGCCGCTCCCAAACCGCTGCTCTTGTAGCTTCCTACCGGAAATCTAACTTCCGGTACGAACCACATATATCCGCTCAAACAGGACGTCGATCCCGTCACACGGGAAGATCGCCGAGCCCGAACCGGGGTGAAACGGACAGGGTCAAGCTGACAGGACGCCTGGACCTCGTGCACTATGAGAGCGACCTACCTTCCATATAGCTGGACCGACCCGAGCCCCTCCGGGCTGGACCTGGCCAGATGTGTGGATGTGTCGGGTAAGCCCCCTTCGCGAGAAGTGGGCGGACACCGATCGGGCGGGGGGAGATTTCTCCTCCCCTCCCGGTCCTGCTGAACCGCGAAGCCCCTGTGGTGGGGGCCCGCGGGTAATGCGGATCGGTACTGCTACAGCTGTGGTGGCCGTGGTTAGTGGCCGGTGGTGCAGTGGCCCTGGTTAAGGGGCCGATGGGAAATGTGCGGCTCGGTGAGCCGCGGCTCAGGACCGGCTGGAACCCGGGATCTGAGCGGCCGACGCGGGTGGTTATTCCGGTCGGTAGACGGGCCGCGCGAGGCCAGCGGGTGGTAAGTCCGCTTCTTGGCGCGCGCGGCCGATGGCCACTAGGTCATCCCGATCCCCCTTCGGAGGACGGCGTCGCGCTGCCCTCATCTGGCTTCGCGGCCTCGGGATAGCGCTCCGCAAGCCGGGTGAGCAGGTGCATGTATACCGCTCGGTGCGGGCGTCGGGGATGGGTCTGCCCCAGCTCCCAACGGGCTACGGCGAGGCGCTTCACGCCCACGGCCTCCGCAACTTCCTGCTGCGTGAGGCCGGCCGCGAGGCGGAGCTTCGCGCGTACAGGCGGCAGCGGCAGGACGTCGTCCAGTAGGGCGTCGACCCGCTTCAAGCGGTCCGGGTCGGTCACGGCGCAGCCTTTCAAGATCGATGGTTTCCTGAAAGATACACGATGCGATCCCCGCCCGGGAGTGGCCGTCACCGTGAGCCGCGTGCCGCACGGGACCCGATAGGGTCCGTGCACGTGGCTCACCTCGCGTTTTTCGATCTGGACGGCCCGCTTGCCGACCGGCAGTCGGCGCTCAGCGACGCGCTGACTTGCCTGTGCCGCTCCCGCGCGCTCTCCCCAGGTGCCGAGCAGTGGCCGCGCACCGAGCTGGCCGACGGCGCGACCGCCGACGACTTCGCCCGGCTGCGGGAAGCCTTCGGCCTGGAGGCGTGGGCTGCGGACTCGTGGCAGGAGTACGTCGACCTCATGGCGGCCGCCGTCGCCTGCCGCCTCGAGGGCCTGGCCCGCCTGCGCGCTGCCGCATGGACGATCGGTGCCATCACCAACGGGGCCGGCGACATCCAGCGCGCCAAACTCGCCGGGACTGGCCTCGCCGCCCTGGTCGACGGCGTCGCTGTCTCGGGCGGCCTGGAGATCCGCAAGCCGGACCGGCGCCTCTTCGAACTCGGGGCCACCCGGTGCGGCGTCAGCCTCGCGGACGGCGGCTGGATGGTCGGCGACAACCCGACCGGAGACATCGGCGGCGGCCACCAGGCCGGCCTGCGCACCATCTGGCTGTGCGGACGCCCCTGGCCCGACGGGCTTCTCGCCGCTCACCGCGTCGTTGACGACGTCACCGACGCCATCACCATCCTGCTCAACGAGACCTGGGAGTAGCACTGTGGACCAACCGACCGTCGGCATCCTCCACCCCGGCAGCATGGGCGCCGCCATTGCCGCCTGCGCCGCGACCAACGCGGCCTCGGTCCTGTGGTGCGCGGCCGGGCGCAGCTCCGCGTCCGCAGATCGCGCCGCCAAGTGCGGACTGACACGAGTAGCCACGCTGTCCGAGCTGCTGGACCGCAGCGACATCGTCATCAGCCTCTGCCCGCCGGCCGCTGCCGAAGACCTGGCCCGCGACGTTGCCGCCTCTGGGCACCGCTTCGGGGTGTACGTGGAGGCGAACGCCATCAGCCCCCAGCGGGCGCAGCGGATTGCCGAACTGCTCGAACCGAGCGCGACCGTTGTGGACGGAGGCGTCGTCGGATCCCCGCCCATACGCGGCAAGACACCGACCCTGTACCTCTCTGGCCCGGCAGCCGCAACCGCACGGATCGAGGGCCTCTTCGTCGGCACCGCCGTCCGTACGAGGGTGCTGGGCGCCGCGGTGGGCCAGGCGTCCGCGCTCAAACTGGCGTACGCAACCGTCCAGAAAAGTACGCGGGCCCTCGTAGCTCTGGCGATCGCCGCAGCCCGCGAGCACGAGGTCGACCAGGAGCTGATCGACCTCGCCTCGGAACGGCATGCGTACGTCGCTGAAGCCACGAAGTACCTGACCGAGGCGGCGGCGAAAGCCTGGCGGTGGGGGCCGGAGCTGGAGGACGCGGCGGACATGCTTGCCGCGGCAGGGCTGCCGCCCGACGTGCTGCGCGCGACGGCGGGCGTGCTGGCACGGTGGAACGACGCCAAGGACAACGGCGAACTCACGCTCACCGACGCCCTGGACCAACTCGCCCAACCGTAGCCCGCGCTCATGCCGTCGCTGCTCCCGCCCGCTGCACCAGCAGATGGTCGATGAGCCGCGCCGCGTCCTGCGGAGACTCTGTCGTGGTGTCCACCTTCAGATCCCAGGCCAGGCCCGGGTACGCGTCCAGGTCCTCCTGGGTCGCGTCCCACGCCGCCAGCCGCGCCGCGGTGTCGCTGTCGCCCCGGCCGGCTGACCGCTCCGCAGTCGCCTCGCGCGGGCACCACAGCAGCACCACAGACCAGTCCGCTGGATAGCCGTCGACCAAGGCCCGGATGCCGTCGACCTGCCCGAGGTGCACCACCGGCACCCCCGCCGCGAACGCCGCGTCCAGACCGGGCGCGTCGATGATGTACCTGTTGCCGTACCGGCGGTTCGCGTAGACGACGCCGCCTGCGGCCTCCAGCTCACGCAACTGCTCCGCCGTGCCCATGCGGTAGCCGACCGACTTGCCTGTCCCCACCTTGAGCCGCGCGAACTGGTGGTACTGCGGGCGCAGTTCGGCGAGCGCTGCAGTGACAGTGTCCTTGCCTGATGCTGGTGGGCCATACAGGACCACACCGGGACGGCCGGTCACGTGTACATCGCCCCCAGCGCTTGCCGGGCCTGGTCCGCGAGCGTCACCGCGGTCCCCAGCCTGTTGTCGACGACCAGGTGCGGCACCGCCGGGCGCAGGTCCAGGTCGATGGTGGCCATGTACTCGTCCCACCGCTGGAGCTTCCACGCGTCGCGGGCGGCGGACCGGAAGGTGATGTACTCGCGCATCGACTCCTCATCGCACCGCACCCACACGGGGAAGACGTCGACGCCCAGGGCGGCGGCCCGGTTGGACAGGCGCCGCATCCAGTCCGGGTCGGTCAGCTCCGAGATGAACGGCGCCGAGAGTACCGTGCTGATCCCGCACTTGATGTTGGCCATGGCCGACTGCATGAGGCAGTCGTACTCGACAGACCGGACACGCTCCCGATACAGCTCCGTGTGTCTGTCGTTCGGGTCGCCGCCCAACGCCACCAGAAGACGCTCCACGAGCGGCCTGGTCAGCGGGTCCTTGTCAAGCAGCGGCCAGCCAGTGAGCTGAACGAAGAACCGAGCGAGCTCCGTTTTCCCAGAACCTGCGAACCCGCCCACCAGGATCAGGACTGGACGGTGCGGGTCGCCGCCGGTGTGCCGACGCTTCCACGCGTCGATGATCCGCTGCTGCAGAGCGAAGTGCCCAGCGTCCTCAGCGCCCGGCGCGATGCGATGAATGGCTCGCTCAACCGCCAAGACGTGCGAGCCGTTGAGACGATCGTCCATGGGCGTGAGCTTGAAGGACGTCTCCTCACCAGGCAGGGCGGTGCGGAAGCCCAAGTCGGGCTCGGTGGCCCGGTACAGGAGGCAATAAGCACGTCGGTAGTGGGGGCCGGGATAGACCTCGCCCTGCTCGTGCTGCCAGAGAGTCTGCGGATTCGCGGCGGGGATGCCCTTGAGTTTGGCCTGCTCAGCGACCTGACGGAGGCGTTCGCCAGCCTTTTCCAGGGTCAGCCCGTGGGCCTCGCGCTGTTCGCGCAGCTTGTCCGGACGCCAGCCCGCTCGGTGCTTCCCCACCCTGTGACCCTCCGTGATCGTCATGGCCGCGAGCCTAGAGCCAGGCCCGCAAATCCCATGTGTACGTAGATGTTGAAAACCCGTGAACACGGGTGTGCACGAGCTTCGACAAGGCTTTGTGATGTTGCGTTTCGGCGCTCGCGAGTGTGATGGCCCCCACAAGACGACCAGTCATGAGGGGGCTCGAGATGGGTGAGTTGGGGCGCTCAGGCATCGAACGCGTACTCCAGCACGTAGGCCGCGCTGTCCATGGTCATCTCGTTCACTTCGACGGCCTCAAGCTCAGCGTCGAAGGCCGTGCGGCACAGCTTGATGACGGGACGCTCCAGGGGCATGGCCAGCCCTTCGGCCTCCCCAGCGACGGGCAGCCGGCATCGGATCTCTTCACGGAAGTGAGCGGGCGCGTGCCCGATCTCAGTGAGCCGGGCGTATGTGCCGCCTTCGCCGGTGTCCACGCGCATGATTGCTGTGCCTTCGGCCAGGCCGAGAGGCAGGTACGAGGTCGCGAGCATGACTGGTCTGTCGCCCAGCACGAAGCGTCGGGACCGAGCGCAGACGAGCTCATCCTCGTCCACGTCCAGCATCCGGGCGATGTGCGGTGGCGCGGCCACGGTGTCCACGCGGACGTCGATCGTGACGGGGCGTTCCTCGTCAGCGGACCAAATGGACTTGCCTGCGCCCCACTGCTCGCGTGCGAGTCGCTGGATGCCGTGACGTCGGATCGGGCGGAACTCGATGACCCGAGCGCCGGCTCCCTTCTTCGTCTCCACCAGGCCCTCGACCCGCAGGATCTTCAGCGCCTGCCGGGCGGTAAGCGCAGCGACCTGGTATTGGGCGGCAAGCGCGCTCTCACCCGGCAGCCGATCGCCGGGACCGTACTCGCCGGACTCGATCGCCGCCTTCAGGCCGTCGGCAATCCGCTGGTACTTGGGCCGCTGTTCGTCCATGTCACTCGCCATTCGTCTCCCTACCTCGTTAGCGATCCTACGGCCGCTGGCTATCGAGGAACCGGCAAGGGCGCCCATGTGTGTGAGGGAGCCGCCGGAAAGCGTACCTCGTTAACGTACTTCTTGACATCGCTAACGAGGGCCGGTCTACTGGGATCCGACGCACCGAACCTCGCTAACGAGGTGAGGGCGGGGGCGCCGAAGGGGTGCTGCTTCACCCTGCCCACTCGCCATCGGGACGCCTCCCGAGCTCAGCACATCCGAGAGGAGCACCACTCCATGAACGCCATCTCCCGCCCCGCCGCCAGCCTCGCCACCGAGCGCTTCGACTCCGAGACGCTCGCGCTGCTGGACGAACTGGACGTCGAGCTCCCGGAGTTCGGTGGGGTCGACCTGGACGTCGTGTTCGGTACGCCGCTGGAGATGTACGAGTTCGTGACCTCGGGCGAGCTGGCCCGCTTCGACGCCGCGGCCGGCCCGCGGGGCGGCCGCACCAAGGCTCAGGACGAGGTCGGCTTCGAGTTCGCGGCGCGCAGGGACGCGGCGCGGGACATCGTCGTGGCCGACCCGTCGATCGCCGAGCGGGTCCGCGAGCGGCTGCTGGAGGCCCTGGAGCCGTCGATCGCCGCGTGGATCCGCGAGGAGCTGATGGGCGCGGCCCGGTCCGTCGGCGCGCAAATGCTCCGCCCGATCCCCACTGCCGCCGCTCCGGTCTCCGCGTCGGCCCCGCTCGCGGCCTGAACCTCCCCGCCGGGTCTTCGGACCCGGCTCCCCCACCCGGAACCGCCCCTGCGGGCGGCGCCGGATGAGGGAGCCGGACCCACGGTCCCTCCCGACCAACTTCATATGTCTGGCTGACCGCCGCTTCTAAGCGCGGCCGGGGTGACGAGTTCGACGAGGTCCCTCGGAGCACAGCCAGGTGAGCCGCCCGCAGCCATTGCGCTGCCCGCCGGTCAGGAAGTCCGGGCCCCGCCCGGCTCCTGGCTGAAGGAGAACGCAATCGCTACCCAGGGAGCCAACTCGATGCGCCACAACGGCCGCACCCCGATCAAGGTCAGCAGCCTTCGTCCCGAGAACCTCAACCTTCGCGAGGGCGAGATCTCCGTCGTCTGCCCCGACTGCGACACCTGGCGCCGGCTGACCCGGTCGATGATCCACCCGCACCGCGACGGTGTGGAGCAGCCGAAGCCCGAAGGCCGCCGCTACCGCGACGACACCACGTCGTCCAAGCCGTCCAACGGCCGCCGCTGCCCCGGCAGCGCGCAGCGCATCGAGGTGGACATCGCCCCCGAGCAGTGGTCCGAGAAACTGCTTGCGGCCGAGACCACCGCGTCCGGCCGCCGCACCACCAAGCCGGTCCGCAAGCCCCGCCCCCAGGACGCGCCGGCACCGACCCAGATCACCCCTGCCACACGGGGACCCCGTGAACAGCTTGCCGAGCACCTTCAAGACGACTGCGCACAGTGCCGGTCCGGGCACTGCGTGACGGTGATCGAGCTGCGCATCCGGATCCGCCGTATCACCCAGAGCAAGGTCCCTGCCCTGTACGGGCAGCTGCGTGCGGCACTGCAGCAGCACCGCGTCACGTGCGCACCGTGCAAGACGGGCACGCCATGCGAGGCGGGCCGCCAGCTCGCCGCCCGGACATCAGGGCTCGCCCAGGACCAGATGCGCAGCGCCCGCCCCGACCTGTACCGCACCACCCGTCACGTCCCCACAGTGCACCTCACGCGCGAAGGCTTCGTCGTCACCAAGGCCGCTGGCCAGCGCTCACAGCAGAGCTGACCACACCGCATTTTCCCGCGTCACCCAGACGCCAACGGCCCGCCAATGGCGGGCCGTTGGCGATGGAGAGCGTCGGAGGCCCTCGCTCTGTCCCACCCCGCGCTTCAACGAAAAGGACTGATCCCATGACCACATCCGCGTGCCGCCATCAGGCCCCGTGCCCGTCGGCGGACAGCCCGGACCGCGAGGCCGCGCAGATCATCGCCCACCACCCCGAGCAGGGCTGGGCGCTGCTGTGCAACGGCGTCCTGGTCTTCGACGACACCGGCGAACTGCTGCCCAACGGCCGGGTCATCGCTCCGCACCGCCCGATCGGCGACCGCTTCGCTGCCGCTGCCTGACGATCCGCCACGGTCCCTCTCCCGCTGCCAGAGCGCTTGGGGCGGGAGACGGGCCGTGGCTGGCCGTCCGGCCAGTCAGAGGCGACAGCCCCGGAACTCTGACCTTCCGGGGCTGTCCGGTCAGGAACTGAAAAGGAGTCCCGTGACCACGACGATCATGACACGCCCTCTGCCCGGTACGACAGGCCCGGGCGCGGGCCGGATCCGGTACGCCAGCGCCGTCCGTGTTGCCCGGGCGGGGCTGCAGGAGACCATCGACGACATCACCCAGGACGACGACTCGGATGGCCTCGAGCCGGACGACGCGTTCGCAAAAGTGCTGGCCGCGATCAACTCCCACCGCGCTCCCCGCCACCGGGTGGTCCGGCCCCACGACAGCGACCTGGCGGGCTCGCTTGGCGCGCACCTGCTGGACGTTGTCCGCCGCCAGGACGCCCGCATTCCCGCCGGCTGGCGCGCACCGCGCACCGTGGCGGAGATGCGGGCCCGCCTCGCCGAGACGGTCCCGCCGGTGCAGGCACAGCAGCCGTGCGGTGCCTGCGGCGGTGCCGGCGGCCGGACGGTCGACACCAGCAGTGACGGTGTGACCCGCCAGAACTGGGAGCGTTGCACCGCGTGCGGCGGTACGGGGGTGGCCGGATGAGGCTCCGTCGTATCGCCGCGTTACTGCGGCGGCACCAGTGTGCGAGCGGCGGCGGGCAGTGCTCGGAGTGCGGCGGTTGGTTCCCCGACTGGGATGGCGGCATCTGCGACGGCTGCCGCTGACCGTATGCCGCACCTCATACAGGCGGCCCGGGCAGCGCAGTACCGCGCCGCCCGGGCCGCTGCTGCGGTCGGGCCGACGCACCCGCTGACCTGTCTGCTGCTCGCGGCCGCCGCACTGGCGGCCGCGGCCGCGTGGGACGCCGGGCACCGCGTCACCGACCTCCACCCCGTCCACCGACACCACCACCGCGAGAGACGGCCCCGTGCCTGACGACCTTTACCAGCGCTACCAGGCGGCGCACCGCGCCTACCAGGCGCACACCGCCTCCTGTACCCACGCACCGCCGATGGCCCCGGCTGCCGCGCCGGGCAGCGACCGTACGAGGTCTTCTCCCGACTCCAAGACGCCTACCTCGCCAAGCAGAAGGAGCGGCGAGGCTGACCGCACGGCGGGACAGATACCCAACTGGGCTTCCGCACCGCGCTGTTCGACCAGGTCGGCAGCCCGCGGGACGGGCAGCCGGCCTTCCGCACGCCTCCATCCCGGGAGACCCTCCCGGGCCGCCTGACAACTTACGGAGAGCCCATGCGTAGCAGCACCCAGCTCGACACCACGGCGACCACCTCCGGCACCCGGCTGCCGGAGGCGCTGTGCACGCACACCCCGACGTGCCCGACGGCCGACAGCCCCGACCGGGAGGCCGCCGCCGTGGTGGCCGGCCACCCGGAGCAGGGCTGGAGCCTGCTGTGCAATGCCGTCCTGCTCTTCGAGGACACCGGCGAGCTGCTGCCCGACGGCCGGGTCATCGCCCCGCACCGTCCCGTCGCGGCCCTGGCCTGACGGCTGCCTGATCCGCACGCCCGCCGAACCCCTGGCGGCCGTACGGGTGGTGACAGGGAGCCGGACAGTCCGGACCACCGGCACCCGCCCACTGGACACCGCACCACGACACGATGAGGAGTCGACCTTGAACGGTTTCGCTCACGACATTGTTCTGAGCCGCCAGCTGGAGGAGCGCGGCGACCTGGCGCTCGCCCGGGACGTGGAGAGCTATCTCGCCGCCGCGGCCACGCCGACACTGACCGCTGAGGCGGTGACCGCGTGGATCGAGCGGGCCTGGCAGCTCGCGCCGGGCGGTCGCTGGATGGCCTGGGGCGACAGCGGGATGCCGCTGACCGGACAGGCGATCGCCGCGCACGCGGAAAGCGCCGCGCAGATCCTGCGGACCGCCGGCTGGAACCCCGCTGTGGCCTCCGGACGCACGCTGCGGAACGCGCTCGTCTACGCGGAGCGCATCGACACCGGCCGCCTGTGCAGCATGGACACCCGCCTTCTGGTCGCCGACATCATCGCGCTCCTGGTCCGCGCCGCGACCGGTGCCCCGTACGCCTACTACGAGACCTGGGACGCCCACCCGGACCGCACGGCCGACCAGGTGCTGCAGATCCTCACCGTCGCGGCCGAGTTCGCCCGCCGCTACGGCGACCCCGCCTGACAGCCGCACACGGTCGCCGTTCTGGCGGCTGCCTGATCCGCCCGCACCGACCGCCGAACTCCTGGCGGCTGGGACGGGCGGTGACGGGGAGCCGGACAGCCCGGACCCAACGAACCCTGAGATGAGGCTCGCATGCCCGAGACGACAACCGCCCCCGCTGCTGCGGTGTTCTCCGACGTGACGCTGAGCAAGGCGGCCGAACTCGCCGCCGACTCCTACCAGCCGCTGTGGATCGGCCCGTCCGGCGAGGAGTCCTCCGGCGAGGCCGTGGCCCGCCATCTGGAGGCCACCATCGCCCTGCTCGACAAGGACGGCTGGATCCGCGCCTACGACTACAGCAAGGACTGGTCGGCCGGCGCGGACCTCGCCGACGACGACTCCATGACGGTCAAGGCGATGCTCCGGGCGCTGATCCGCTTCGTCCGCGACGAGAGCGGCACCGACCCGCAGCGGACCCTGGGCACCGCCCTGCGTCACGTCGGCGAGGCCGGCGCCCACGGCGACACGGACACCGCCTATGTGGCGGGCTACGTCCTGGACCGGGTGATCCAGGCCCACACCGGGTCCGACTCAGCCCGCGCCACGCCCTGGTCGGAGCGGCAGCACCGCACCCACGCGGACATCACCGCCCTGCTGTCCGCCGGCGCCCAGTTCGCCCGCACCTACGGGCCCGGCCAGGAAACGGCGGCCGCCTGACCCCCGGTACTGACCGCACCAGCACAACGGCCCTCCGAGCCCCCGGCATATCAGCTGCCGGGGCCCCGGAGGGCCTGGTCACGACCCTACCGACCCGATGCCGACCGCGGTGGCCTCTTGCACGAGGCGCCGGAAAGAGAGGACACCCCCGTGGCCACCAACACCCGCCGCCGACGCCAGCCCGCGGCGACCCCGAAGCCCCGCGGCGGGCGCGGCGCCAAGGCGACGACCGACCCCACCCAGTCCACCGCTCCCGAGTCTGCCGCCACGGCGGTGTACCCCGAGGCCGCACCGCACATGGTCGACGCTGCCGACCGCACTGCGGATCTGCGGGACCGGGCGGCCGACATCGTCGCCCTTGCTCGCGAGGAAGCCGACGCCCTCCAAGTGGAGGCCGAAGATCGGGCCGCGAGTACCGTCACCGCCGCCCACGAGCAGATCACGGCGATGCTGTCCGAGGCCCGCACGCGTGCCGAGGACATCACCGCCGACGCCGACCAGGAGGCCACCGCCCGGCACACGGAGGCCAAGGAGACGGTGGAGACCGCGCGCGGCGAGGCCGACCGGCTCCTGTCCGAGGCCCGCGACCGTGCCGGAAGCCTCCTGAGCGAGGCGCGTGCCCAGGTTGCGCAGCTGACCGAGCAGGCGTCTGCGGACCACGAGTCGGCCCGGTCGGCGGTTGCCGAGATGCGCCGTACGGCGGAGGCCGACCTGGCGGAGATCGGTGAACTGGTCACGGCACGCCGTGCGGAGGCCGCCGCGATCATCGCCCGTGCCCAGGAACAGGCCGACCACCTGCGGGCCACTGCCCAGCGCGAGGTCGACCAGGCCCACGAGCGCTACAGCGAGCTGGCTGCTTCCGCTGCGACGGCCTACGACGCCCGCCGGGCGGAAGGCGAGAAGCTCTACGCCGACGCGGTCGCCGCCGCCGACTCCCGCCGGCGCGAGGCGGAGACGGCGGTCGCCGCCGCTCATGCAGAGGCGGAGCAGGCCCGCGCCGAACTGCGCGAGCAGCTGCGCACGATGGGCGAGGCGTTCGACAAGGAGGCGGCGGACAAGCGCGCCGCCCTGGACGCCGACCTCGCCAGCCTGCGCAAGGCGCTGGAGGAACAGCGCGACCGGCTCCGCCGGGAGGCGACGACCTTCGCCGCCCAGCTGCGGGAGACGGCGGAGAAGGAGGCCGCCCGCATCACCGGCGAGGCGGAGAAGAAGGCCAAGGGCACCATCGAGCGGGCGCAGGCGGCCCAGGCCAGCGCCCGCCGGATGCTGGAGGAGGCCCGGGAGGCCAAGAAGGCCAACTCCAAGTTCCGGGGCTGGCAGCAGCGGCTCGGGCGCAAGGCGTGGAAGACCGCGCCGTGGATCGCGCTGGCCGCCGGCGTCGGGCTCGCCGCCTCCGGCGAGTACGAGCTGGCGACCATGGTCGGGATCAACCCGTACGTCGCTCCGCTGCTGCCGGTGTCGATCGACGTGTACTGCGTCACCGCGTTCCGCGCCAAGCGGGACATCCCGGCGGCGCTGCTGCTGATGGCGTCGGCGAACGTGACGTACCACCTGTCCGAGCAGGCCCACATCGTCAAGGAGGGCCAGTCGGCGCCGTGGCCGCTGACGACCTTCGTCGTGCTGATCTTCGTGGCCGTCATCTGGCGCGTCCACTCGCTCATGCACGACGCCGGTGCGGACGGACACGGCGGTACGGACACGGCGCCCGGGACGGACGGACGTACCAGTACGGCCGCCCGTACGGACAGTTCCGCTGGTACACAGCACGCCGGTACAACCCCGTCCGGTACGGACTCGTACGGCGCGTCAGCCGGTACGGTGCCCGCTCGTACGGCCCACGGCACGGCTCGTACGGAGCCTGTACACGGCGCCCCGCACCACGCCGCTCCGGCGACGGCGAATGCTGGCTTGACCAGCGCGTACAGCGACCGTACAAGCGGCGTACAGGCCCCCTTCGACGGGGCCGCGCGTACTAGCAAGGAGCACTCCGGCCGTACGAGCGCGGCGGTGTACGAGGGCGGAGCGCGTACTAGTACGGTCACCGCCCGTACGGCCCCGGCGGACGGTGTTCCGCACGCTCGTACTGGTACGGTCACCGGTCGTTCCCGTACCACCCCGGCCGCCGCCGGGCGTACTGGTACGGCCATGCCCGCCCGTACGGACACCGAGCTGCTTCCCGCCGTACAGGCCCTGCCGCGCGAGGACGACGGCTTCGTCAATGTCTCGCGCGTCCGTACCGAGCTCTCCGTCAACCAGCCCCGCGCGGTGCGCCTGCTCTCCCAGGCCGGCCTGCTGCGCCCCGAGGACGCGGACAAGTACCTGACCTGATCCACCGTCCGGCACACACCAGTGAGGGCCAGCCCGAAGGAAGCGGGCTGGCCCTCGCCGCGACTGCCGGAAGCAGTCAACAGCCCCCCGAGTACAGCAGATCCGACCCCGCGGAGGACCCCGTGAGCACCGACGAAACCAAGTCCTTCTTCGACGACCCGGACGCGGCGCTGCGCGAGATCGCGCAGAACCCCGCCGCCTACGCGCACTACCTCGCGGACTTCCACCGGGTCGTGCTGGACATGGCCGCCAAGCTGGAGGTCCTCCAGCGCGAGACCCGCGTGCACTGCCGCGAGACACGTGTGGAGGGCGACAAGTGGAAGCAGGCGCAACTGCGCTCTTTCCCGGTGGAAAAGTCCCTGAACGACGTCATCAAGTACCTCAAGAAAGTCACTTCGGGACTCGAAAAGAGCGCCCATAAGCGCCACGCCCACGACGAAAAGGTGAAGGAGGTCAAGAAGCAGCGAAAAGAAAAGGCACAGCTCAAGGAGCGGAAGAACAATCCGCCGCTCCAGGCTGCCCCGGAAAGCCCGGGGCGACAGGGTGCACAGAGCCCGAATATGGGCTATGGTGGTCCCACGTCGATTTACAACCTGGACCGCAGGGAGTCGGCGTGAGTGCAGGTCGCCCGCTCACGAAAGCGGAGCGCAAGGCGTTCAACCGTGCGGAACACGAGCGGAAAATCAAGCAAGAGATGATCGCTCAGCACGGTAACGACCTCGGCACTTTCTACGCCTGGCTCCGGGTTGTGAATATCAGGGGCACACAGAATTACCGCGACGGAGACCTGACGTTCATCCGTGAGGTCGTGCGCGCCCTGCAGAACGTCCACAGCCGCCACGTCGGCTAGCCACCTCGCATCTCGTCACGAAGGGCCGTCTCCGATCCTGGGGGGCGGCCCTTCGACGATCCCAACGCGTGCCGCGCGTGACGCGTGCCGCGCGTGGCGCGCACGCGCGTACGCGAGGCCAGCGCCGACTGTCAAGCCCAGGAGGAGGGGTCGCGTGTCCGACGACACCGACAGCAACGTGATCAGCCTCCCCACCCGGGGTAGTGATTCCGGAGAAATGCCGGACGCTCCCGACGGCGGGGAACTCTTCTATTCCGAACCGCCCGGCAGCGGCTCGGGTGGCCCCGTTCCGCCGGAGTCCCCGGCGGAGACGACAATGGAACTTCCCCCTATTCGTGGGCCTATTTCTCCGGAAACCGTTTTGCGGGAAACGGGAATGCCTGACGCGCCGGATTCTGGCGACGGGGAATATGAGGAAGGTGAATACGTCCAGCCTCGTTCTCTCGCTGATCGGCTCGGTGACTGGCTGGAATACCGGCTGGAGGTTGCGCGCGAGCGGAATGTCCGGGAAGCGCCGCTCGTTGAGGCGGAGATAGCGCGTAAAGCCGCGCTTATTGAGGCCCGCACCGCTCAGGAAACCGCGATGATGGAGCAGAATGCCAAGCTCCACACCGCGCAGATGAAGGCGAAGGCGGACAAGGCGGCGGCGCGCGGCAAGGCCGATGCGGCGCGGTCCTCCAGCTCCGGCATGGGCGCCGACAAGGGCGGCCGCTCGAAGGCCGGCGCCGGGGGTGGCTCACGCGGAGGCGGCGGCAACTCCGGCGGCTCAGGCCGGGGCGGTACCGGCGGCGGCCGGGGCTCGGGAACGAACGGGTCCGGCGGCACCGGGCGTGGCTCCGGCGGCGGCAACTCGCCCAAGGGCACCGGGAAGGGCTCTGACCGCTCTGCTGGCGGCCGTGGGGGCGGTTCGAAGGGCAATGAGTCGTCCGGGGGTTCCAAAGGCCGCCAGAACGGCTCTGGAGGCTCCGGCAAGTCCGGTACAGGCAAGGGCAGTTCAGGCGGCTCCGGCGGCAAGAACGGCTCTGGCGGCCACGGGCCCGGCAAGGGAGGCCCGAAGGGCGACGGCAGCAGGACGCAGAACTCGCCGGCCTCCAGCCCCCGGGCTGAACGGGCCCGCGGTCACCAGGAGCGCGTCGCCGCCCGCCAGGCCGCCCGGCACCAGCGGCGCAGCGCCGACCAGGCCGCCAACCTCGCCGACCGCAGCAAGGACCGCGACCAGGACCGCGCCAACCGGCAGGCGGAACGGGAGGAACGCCGCGCGGCGAAAGCCGAGCGGAAGGCTGCGAGGAAAGCGAAGCGGGAGGCCGCCAAGGCCGCTGAAGACCGCACCACCCTCGGTGCGGCCGTGGCGGAGGAAGCGCAACGCCGCTGGGACAAGCGCCGCGCAGCGGAGAAGGCCAAGGCCGCGAAGGACGACGGCAAGGGCAAGGAGTCCACCAGTGACAAGGACTCCGAGGCCACCACCAAGAAGATGCCCAAGGACGGCCCTGAGTCGTCCTCAGACGGCCCGAAGGACGGCTCCGCGACCAAGGAGCCGGATGACGGCAAGACCGGAGAGAAGCCGTCTGACGGCTCCGGTGACAACCCGAAGGACAGCACCGGGACGGACGACGGCCCCAAGACCGACGACGTCAAGGGCCCGCCGGGCAGCGACGACGGCCGCTCCTTCAAGGAGAAGCTCAGGGACTTCTTCATCAAGGTCGGCAAGGACACCACCCCGCCCAAGCCGGAGGAGCCCTCAACGCTTCGGCCCGAGGACCTCAACGTAACGGTGGACCGTCCCGGTGGCCCGACCCGGTCACCGAAGCCCGAAGCGGCTGAGGAGGACATCACGGACGCGGTCATCGTGGACGACCCGTCCGACCCCTTCGGGGCCACCGTCACGAGCACGGCGAGCCTCCCGCGGGCCCCGGAGCCCCACACCCAGCGTCCCGGCACCACCCGACCCACTGCACAGGAGGACCCCGTGGCATCGGAGGCCAGGAAGCCCACATCGGGCCAGGCCGGCATGGCGGCCAAACATCGCACCGACATCACCTTCAGCGAATTCCTGATGGAGATCGTGAACATCGCGATCGCCGCCGACCTCGACAAGGACCGCGCCCAGGAACTGGCCGTCGCGCTCGGCAAGGTCGCCGCCGCCCTGCGGGACATGGCCACCGACCTGGTCGGCGACCACAACATCGCCACCGAGGTCGTCGACCAGATCACGGACCTGGCCGACGCCGCGACCCGCATGAAGCAGCTCGCCGAACGGTGCGCCACCGAGTGCGAGATCGCCTCGCAGGGTGCCCGGATCACTGCCATCTATGTCGGCCGCGTCTACGGCGAGGACCTCCAGGCCATGAATGACGCGGGCCTGGCCCACGCCTCCGCCGCCGCCCACCACGACTAGGAAAGGGGGTTCGTCGTGAGCGACCTCGCGCCCACCACCGGCGGCGGCGCTGCCGCCCGCACCGACGGCGACAACCGCTACAAGGCCGTCCAGCAGAAGCTCAAGACGCTGGGCACGGCCATGGAACTGGCCAGCAACGAGCTGGAGACGCTGCTGCGCGGGATGCGCATGAACGCTCAGCGCGCGGAGGGCCTGGCCGTCGACATCGCCAACGCCGAACTGGACCGCAAGTTCATCGAGATGACCAACCAGGTGGCCGTCGCCCTCGGTGGTGCCGCTGGCGAAGTGCGCAAGCTCCACGAGACGGCCCAGGAGGTGTCCGGCCTGGCTCACGACACGCGTCGTACGCACGCGCGGCTGTACGAGGGCCTGGACACCGTCCGTTCCGGCCGCAAGGAGCGCACTCCCAGGCCGGGCTTCTTCGCCCGCTGACCCAACCCCGCCGAAAACCCCTGATGGGCGGCCCACCGATGGCGGGCCGCCCATCGTCACTCCCGAAGGAGAAACCCCTCGTGTCCGTGCCGCGCAGCGTCGCCCTGGAGCGCACCCTGTACACCCTGGCCGCCCCGGTCCTCGCCGCGGCCCCGAACCTCTCCCCCGACAGCCCCGTCAACACGGTCGTGCAGCTGGCGGGCGCCGTCGGCGTCGGCGGCTGGGTCCTGGCGTACAAGAGCGACGAGCCCGGCACGGGACGCAAGTTCCTGCGCTGGTCACCGCTCGTGCTGGCCGCCGCCGTCGACGTCGCCGCGAGGCACACGCCCGGCTGGGGCCCCTACTGCCTGGACGCCCTGCTCGCCGCCGGGTGGGCGGCGGCCGGCCTGCTGGTGATGCCGTTCTCCCGGCACACCCGCCGCCGTCACCGGCCCGCCCTCGCCGCCCCGGCCCCCGCACCGCAGCTCCAGCCCGCCGCGCCCGAGCCGTCCCCAGCGCAGCCGGACGACGGCGCCGACCATTTCACCCGGCAGGTCCGTCAGTTGTGGGAGAACCGCGGCATGCCCGGCCGCACCATCGTCGTCAAGGCCACCCCGCACGACGGCATGCCCAACGACCTGTCGCTGCTGCTGCGCGCCTCCGAGGCCGGACGGCCGATCTCCGGTCTCACCCAGGATGTGGTCGCCGCCGCGTTCAGCGTGGACGTCACCGACGTGACCTTCAGGGAGGTTGTCCGGCAGTACGGGCGCGAGGGCGGCCCCGCCTGGAAGGAGGTCGACGTCACCCCCGACGCGAACGAGCGGCGCCGCAAGGCCCCCACCGCCCACGAGTGGTGGGCCGACCGGATCGGCGCCGTCGGCGGGCCGGTGCCCGGCTCGCAGTTCGTCAAGGAGGTCCGCGACCACGCCCGCCGGGTCACCCACTACATCGCCCAGGTCCCCGACGAGGCGGGCGAGCCGCGCGTCAACAAGCACGCCCTGGCGGCCGCGCTGAAGACCAAGTACGACGAAGGCCGACTGTTCGTCACCGTCGACGGCAGCCAGGTCCTGGTCTCCCTGTGGGACAGCTCGCCGCTCGCGCAGGTCTTCCCCGCAACAAGGGAGCTGCTGACCCCGGACAAGGACGGCCGGTGGGTGACCGGCTACCTCGGCAACGGCCAGCCCGCCCGCAACCGCGTCTACACCGACCGGGGCGCAGCGCACGGCCTGTTCGTCGCTCCGTCCGGTGGCGGCAAGACCCAGCTGATGGGCCTGCACGTCGCGGCCGACGCCCTGTTCGGCGCCGTGGTCATGCTGGCCACCGAAGCCCCGGACGAGAAGACCGCCGCACTGGGCAAGCACACCGCCCGCTACGGCGTCGGCGCGCTCTACATGATCCGGCTCCTGCGGGTCCTGTACGCGCTCATGGAGATCCGCGGCGAGATGCCGTGGGAGGACGGCGAGGTCCACGAGTGGGACCCGACCCGGCCGGGCTGCCCGTACCGGATGCTGTCCGCCTACCTCGATGAGTTCCTCTCCGCCGCCCGCGACGGCGACTACGGCGCGGAGATCATGGACCTCGCGGAGCTGGTGTCGGTCAAGGGCCGCAAGTACGCGGTCGGCCTGAAGGTGGCCGGCCAGTCCATCTACGTCCAGGACGGGTTCACGCAGCTGCTGTGCGAGAACCTGCGTGAGAACTGCATCCCGGTCGTGCTCAAGGTCGCGCCGAAGAAGGTCGGCGACATGTTCAAGGCCCTGGGCATCCCGCCCGAGCACGTCCCCGACCCGCTTCCCCGCTCCTTCTCCCCTGCTGAGGCAGGCCGGATCGAGCGCGTGATGCGCGGCGAGCCCGAGCCGCCAGCCGACTCCAACACCGGCGGCGCGGGCTGGATCGTGGAAGGCACGCAGCCGGACGTCCTGCGCACGCTGTTCATGGACTTCAAGGCCGGTATCGACGGCTACTTCCCCGACACTGTCGCCACCCTGACCGACTACGAGATCCGCGAGCTCGAAGCGCGGGACCTGTGGTTCGACTGGACCGAGCCGCCCCGGCCCGGCGAGTTCGGCGACGAGCCGGGCGACGGCGAGGACGGCGACGACGACGGTGCTCCCAAGAAGGGCGGCGGCCCGCGCCGCGGCGGCGGGAAGTCCGCCACGCGCCGCGACGCGGTCACCTCGCCCCGCCAGGCGCTGGAGGCCATCAAGAACCTCTCCGGCGTCTGACCCACCCCCGCAGCCAACGCTCGCAGGGCCCGGCCGCACCGGCCGGGCCCTGCCCACACCTGGAAGGACACACCGCCCGTGGCCGTATCGATCTCCGCCGTCGTCCTGCTCGGCATCGTCGTCTTCGTCCTCATCCGGGGCGGCTCCGTACGCCTCCTGCCCGCCCTGGCCTGCGCCGGGTTCGGCTTCTTCCTCGCCTCCACCGGCGCCGCACCGTTCATCACCGACGTGATCAGCACCGTCACCGGCTGGATCTCCGGCATCTGACAACGCCCCGGCCGCCGGCGTCGAAGGCCGCCACCCCACCCCGCGCCTTCGACGCCCCAGGAGCCCCGATGCCGCACACCCCGACCAGCCCCGTCATAGACCAGCCCGCCCCGACCACTCGCGCCGCCACAGCACCCGCGCCGCCGGCGGAACTGTCCCTCGAGGAACGCCTGACGTTCATCAACGCGGCGATGAGCGTGAGGCTGGACGAAGCCAAGGTCGCCTACGAGGTCAACACGGCACACATCGACACCGAGCCCGTGGACCTGGCCGACGTCGTCACTGTCCCGCTGACCCCGACGCTCCAGCCTCCGCCGGAGCCTTCCCCGACCCCGGTTGCTGCCCTTCTGCAGCGGGCCCACCACCGGCTACTCACCGGCGGCTGGTGCTCCGGCGCCCTGGTCGACGAGGACGGCGCCCGCTGCATGCTCGGGGCCATCCGGATCGAGGCTCGCGGCGACAGCGGCCTGGAAGCCGACGCGGCCACCGTGCTCCTGGACGCGATCCGCCGTACGTTCGGCGACGACGTCGACTCCGTGCCGTCATTCAACGACGCACACGGTTCCGCCCGCGTCCCGCTCCGCATGGTCTACCAGGCCGCCGGCCTCGCCGACGCCCGCGGCCTCTGACCCGTTCCGGACCACCTGCCTCGCACTCGAACCCACGCGGTCGGGCGCGGACCAGGCCGTCCGGCCCGCGCACCACCGCCCACCCCCCCGCGCCTGGTCCCCGCCCTACCCGACGCCCTACCCGACCAGGGCGGGGCGAGGGCTGGACAGGCCGACCGGCCGCCTCGCACCGCGCCCGCCGACGAACCGTCGGCGGGCGTCGTGCTTGCTGTCCACCGACATCTGGAGGAACCGCTCATGCTCATCCCCAGACCGCGCCGCCGGATCGGCCGACCCTGCCCGCAGCGTCCCGGCCCCCGCTACCCGCACCGCCCTCAGCAGCTGCCCGGCGCCTGGAGCAGGTGATGCCGCGCCAGAAGACGAGGCGCCGCCGCCGCGAGGTGAACCGGGTGCCGCGCAGTGACGCGGCGCTGCCCGAGTACGACCGCAGCACGGTGCCCGAAGGGCTCGTCACCAGGCGGCAGTTGCGGGACATGGGCCTGAGCCCCGGTGACAACGAGGGTCCGGTCGCGATCCTGCGCTGCAAGCTGTGCGCCACCCGGCCGCAGTGGTCGTGCACCCATCCCACCCGCGGCTTCCTGCTCCGCGTCGACCTGGCCAAGCCCAAGCGCAAGGCGACGCTCGCTCAGGAAGAGGCGCTGGACCGGGCGATGGCAGCGAGGTCCACGTGCCCCCGGTGCCGTCGGCGGTACTACTTCTGCCTCCCGCTGCGCACCCAGGGCGTCTGCGACCCCTGCGACAAGGGCTTCGAGCCCAGCCCCGGCACCTACATGGCGTCCACGGCCCCGGTTGTCCACCGGCTGGCCGCGTGAGCCGAACCCCGTCCCGACCGTCCAGACCGGGACGGGCCCGTACAACCCGGGCGGCCGCAGCACCGGCAAAGGTCGGCCGCCCGCTCCCTCACCCCGTTTCGAGATCAGGAGAGAACCCAGCATGCAGCATCGCCCCGCCGTCTTCGCCGCCCTGCTCGGACTGACCCGCGCGGCCAGCGCCCTCGGAGACTTCTGGATCCAGGACGACTTCTGCGCTCGCGTGAAGGGCGCCTCCGACGACCACCCGGTCACCTACGAGGACCCGGACACGAAGGAGAAGACGACCCACGGCACGGCCGACGGCCGCAAGGCGTGCCTTCACCACTGCCTGACCTACACGGTCACGCAGGCGATCGTCGCCGGGGCCGGCGCCCGCGCGCTCGGCATCCGGGTCCACCCGGCCGCCGCCGCGGCCGCGCTCGCCATCTCCTTCACGACCCACTACGCCGCGGACCGACGCGTCCCGGGCAAGGGCCTGCTGGAGAGGATCGCCACCAAGACCGGCAAGGGCAACTTCTACAAGCTCGCCGACTTCGGCATGAACGGCGCCTTCCACCTCGACTCCGCCTGGCATCACGGCTGGGAAACGGTCGCCGCCCTGGTCGCCACCACCAAGGCCACCACCCGGTGACCGGCCGCACCCGCACCCGCCTGGACCGGGTGCGCGCCTCCGTCGGCATCGCTGCCCTCGCCGTCCAGCAGATCGAGGACGACCTGAACGCCGACGACGTCGACGCCCTCGTGCTCGCCGCGATCCTGCGCGAGCTCCAGGAGGACGTCGACGTCCCCGGCGGCCTCTTCCCCGCCCTCGCGCAGATGGTCACCGCCGCCGCCCGCCGGGCGGAGCAGATCGAGCCCGACCGCGACGGTGACGCCTCCTGCCCCCTGCACGAGGCCGCCGCCCTGATCACCGACAACGCCGGGCAGCGCCTGAACTGGGCTGCCTGCTCCCTCGACCCGCAAGGAGATGTCGCATGACCTCGGTTCTGTACCCGGAACTGCCCGAGAACGGGCTGATCGTGCTGATCGGCGCCTCCGGCGCGGGCAAGTCCACGCTCGCCCGCACCTGGCCGGCCTCCCAGGTCCTCTCCCTCGATGCTCTGCGCGGCACGGTCAGCGACGACTCCGGCGACCAGGACGCGACCGGCGACGCCGCCGACGTCCTCAAGCTGATCCTGGAGCGCCGGATGGCCCGCAAGCTCAACACGGTCATCGACGCCACCAACGTCGAACAGGCCGTGCGGGTGGAGCTGGTGATGGCCGCCAAGCGGCACGGCATGCCGACCGTCGCGGTCGTCGTCGCCACGTCAGTGTCGCTGTGCCTGGAGCGGCAGGGCCCGCGGCCGGACAACCGGCGCGTTCCCGAGGACGTCGTCCGTGCCCAGCACCAGGCCATGGTCTACTCGCACCAGCGGCTCGCGGCCGAAGGATTCAACACGGTCGTCTTCGCCGACGCCCTGTACCGCCTGGAGCTGTTCCTGGAGCGGCTCTCGCAGGTCCGGGAGGCCGATCTCGGGCGCGACGGCAGCGATGGCCTGGGCGGCCTGTGGCTGGCCCGCCGCTTCTTCGGCCCGGAGATCCTGCCGTTGTGGCGGTGGCGGCCGGGCTCGGGCCTGGTGACTGGCCGGGACCGCGTCGCGGAGATCCGCCTCGGGCAGCAGTCCCTCACCCTCGCGCTGCGCGAGGACGTCGATGGCGAGGGCGACTTCGGCTTCGACGTCCTGCTGCCCTGCCCCGTCGACCCGGAGTGCGCCGGGCCGGCGTGGGCGCCGGTCTACTCGGTCACCGACCTGCACAAGGCGCTGACCGGCGCCATGGACAGCGACCCGGACACCGTCTGCACCGTCCACCGCGGATTCGACGACGTCGACCAGGAGGCCGACGACCACGACCTCCAGGGCGACGACCCCGAAGGCCGCGCCGACCTGGAAGCGCAGTACGCGGACGCGGTCCGCGCGTGAGCCCGTGCCGCCGATGAGCACCCCTGCACGGAGAAGGAGATGAACAGCCGCGATGACGAACCTCGGCCGAGGCGAGGCCGCCGACGACTACCTGGACGCCCGGCGCCGGTACGGGCCGGACTCCCCCGAGGCGGAGCAGGCCGCCGAGGCCCTGGAGCAGCTCCTCAAGCGCCCGGAGGAGAGCACCGGATGAGCACCATCTGGGGCGCCCGCGTCAGCGCGGGCGCCCCGCGCACCCCGATCGACAGCCAGTTATGAGCGGCTCCGGCCGCCGACACCCCTGATGGAGGACCCCCATGGCTCGCAAGCCTGTCACCTGGTACATCGCCACCCCCGCCGACGGGATCATCGAACTCTCCCGGCGGGCCGGGACGCCGGTCAGCCTTGCCGACGCTGTCGGTCAGGTCGTCGAACACCCCAACCCCTGCCGCAACAAGTGGTTCGACGAGAGCGACTTCTCGTACTTCCGCATGGTCAAGCGCGTCGGCGAGGCACTGGAGGACACCGGTATCTGGCCCGTCACCTGGCCGGTACGGCTGTGGATCGTGGAGCCCGTCGGCGACACCGGCAACTGGAGCCAGCACCACTACCCCTACCGGCTCCTCGCCCACCAGATCCGCGTCGTTGAGGAGACCGACGCCTGGCGCGCCCTCGGGGCCGGCGGCCGTGAGGTCCTGGACGTCATCCAGCAGCAGGTCCCCGAGCGGGCCGCCCGGTGGGCCGCCGACTGGGACGCCGACCCCGAGGGCATGCGCGAGCGGCGCTGGAACTGGGAGCTGTGCGGCGGGCGGAACAGCGGCAGCGGCTCGTGGGCGCGGTCGGTGGCCCTCGCGACCTCCCGTGCCTGGCGCGAGTCGGCCGCACACAGGTGGTCCGAGCGCCTGGCGGGCGAAGCCGCCAACCGGCTCCTCGCCGACACCGACGTCAGCCGGGACGCCCGCCACTACGCCTGGAGCCGCGCCGTCGACCTGACCGTGGCCGCCCAGCACCAGGACCGGTTCGACGCGTATGTCCTCGACGCCCTGCGCGGCGTCGACCTGGACAGCGCCACGGCAGCCGCCTGACCTGCACAAACAAAAAAGGCATCCTTAAAAGATGCCAACCTCTAGAAATGCATCCTTCAAGGATGCATTATTGATGTGCGGGGGCCATCCCCGCCCTCTCCGACCAAGGAGCAGCCTTGACCAGCGAGAAGATCCACGTCATGAACACCGCCGGCGCCACCGAGCTGGACCTGTCGGTCTCCAACGGCGCGGTCAACGTCACCGTCGACCCCAAGGCCGTCTACGGCCGGGTCCGCGTGCACACCGCCGCCACCGAGGGCCCCGTCGCCGACGCGGTGAACGACACCCAGTTCACCGAGCTCGGCAACACGCTCACCGTCGCCGTCCCCGACGACCTGGCCGGCGGGATCAGCGGCAGCAACGTCGTGCAGATCGGCGGCTCCACCTTCAGCTTCAACGGCGGCGTCGTGAACACCGGCACCATGACCGGCGTGACCATCAGCGACGGCGACGTCTGGGTCGGCGGCCAGCGCATCGTGGCCAACGGCCAGGTCGTCGTGCAGCAGGGTGCCAAGGTCGGCGGCGCGACCGGCACGATCACCGTCGACGTCATCCTGCCCGCCGCCTCCTCGCTGGCCGTGAGCACGAAGAGCGCGGAGACGACCGTGCGCGGCGGCCTGGAGACCATCCGCTTCGACGCCCGCAATGGCTCGCTCCAGGCGGGCGGCGTGAAGGTCCTGGAAGCGGAGACCCACAACGGCTCCGTCCTGGTCGACAGCGTCGGCCAGGAGCTGGAGGCGAGCACGCACAACGGCTCCATCACCGTCGGCGCCTACAACGGCCGCCGCGGCTCCGCCCGCACCCACAACGGCAACATCCGGGTGCGCGGAGCCGGTCACCTGGACCTGAAGACGTCCACCCACAACGGCCGCGTCTGGTGAACTCACCCCGGGGCGGCCGCCATCCCGGCCAAGGTTCGCCGGCCGCCCCGGGCCTCCCGACCCGCTCCAAGAAGGAGCAGGGGGCAGACACATCGTCCCTCAACTCCCCACTGGAGTCAGCCATGACCCCGCGCCCCGACGACCAGGCCCGCGCCGAACTGCGCGCCCTGGTCGCCCAGGCCAGCAAGCGCCGCGACGTCGAACACGAGCGCATCGAGACCGAGTTCTGGCAGGAGATCGACCGCCTCCAGAGCCGGTACCACGGCGCGCAGCAGGACATCGCCGACGCCCTCGACGTCAAGCGCAACCAGATCCTGCGGCAGACCAAGCGCTACCGGTCCGCCGATCAGGACCCCGACGCCGACAACGGCTGAACCCGCACCGTCGTTCCGGCCCGACCCCCCCCCGGGCCGGACCCCCCCCCCCCCCCCCCCCGGGCCCCGCCGGGGTTTCACGCCCCCCAACCCCGGATGGCCCGGCCGGGCGGGGGGCCCA
>NZ_JBSGBN010000062.1:0-20845 GCF_053601275.1 Streptomyces sp. NPDC004752
GCCGCGTAGGGCGAACGGTGCCGGGGATCATTGGCATTGAAGTAGTGGCCGATCATCCCCTCCCCTGCGGAGTAGGAATCACCGACAATGTCTACCTCGACGCCTCTTGGGTCAGCCGCAGCGGCCGGAGCGGAGGCGAGACCGGCTAGACCCGTCGCGATGACAGCTCCGGAAGAAACCAGCGCAAGGGCCCGACTGATCTTGAATGTCAAGGGGCACTTCCCTTCATCAATCGAGTGAAGAAGGTCCGTGTGGACCTACGCGCGTAGGTTCAAGTACAGGAGCAGCGGCCCGCAATGGGTCCGACGCACATAACTGACGGACTCCTAGTGGGTTCTTGGCTGTTGGGCCGTCGGCATTCTGCCCAACGGGGCAGAGTCGACCTTTCTTCAATGAACGTCGGGCGTATTTCTTTTGGACAGAACGCGAGTGCGGTCCAATTCGTTGTACGTTCAATCTCCCGCACCTAAGACTCAGCGAAGCGGCCCTGCTCCGCTGGTTGCTGACCCATGCCGTCGGCCGGTTCCGGTCCCGGCGGCAGCACGGCCGCCGGTGCGACGGTCAACCCCGTCTTGGCGATCGGCCTGACCAAGTTCTGCGTCTGGCCCCGTCGCTACGGAAAGTGATCCACAACCACGGTTCATCGTCGGGGTCGTGCGGCAGGCATCACCGGCTCTGCCGGGGCGTGTTCACGTCGACGGGTCGGCGTCTTCACGTCGACGGGCGGGCGATCTTCGTGTCGATGGTTCGCTGGTCCGATCCGATCCGACCGACGCCGCGTCAGGACATGCTGCCCGCACCGGGGCTGTCGGTGCGCAGGAATCGGTGAAGGATCAGCTTGAGAGTCGGCAGTTGCTCGGCCGGTGCGAACGACGGGTCCGTGGCAGCGCTGGTGTAGAGCGAAGCGATCAGCGCCAGGACCCACGACGCGGTGTCGTCGGGCTTCAGTCCGGGGTCGATCTGGCCGACGGCGGTCGCCTCCGCGATCAGCGCCGAAACCACGGCGTGCTCCTCGGCGTTGTCCCGGCTCAGCCGCTCGCCGAGCTCCGGGTCGCGGTACGCCTGGAGCATCGCCTCCATGACAAGGTGCGGTGCCGACGGCTCCGCCGCGGGCGCGGCGAGAAGGTCCACGACCTCCAGCAGGGCTGCCCATGGATCGTCACTCACCCGTGCCCGGGCCAAGCCTTCCGACCTCTCCTCGTCCTCCTCGAAGATGGCCAGGAAGATCGCCCGCTTGTTGGGGAAGTAGTGAAACAGGTTGCCCGCGCTGATGCCGGCCGCCTTGCAGATCTCCGCCGTGGTGGTCCGCTCGAAGCCCTTGGCGGCGAACAGCGATGCCGCCGCGTTCACGATGTGCCGCCGCCGCGCCTGGTGCTTGGCCGGGTCGAGCTTCCTCACCATGCTGCCTCCTGACCGCACCCTCGGCACCGCACCCTCGGTCGACACCGTCCCCTCATCTTCTCAGGCTATTGATAGACCGAGCACTCGGTTTATGATGACGCCTGGAAGAGACCCAGCTGAAGAGACCCAGTTTCGACCGCTCGAAGAAGGGCCGGTATGGACAGCGGCACCCGCATCACACCTCCGTTACGGCGCAGGCTCGCCCCGGTCATGGGCCTGCTGCTCCTGTCGCCGATCAGCGCCGAGTACCTCATCGGCTACGACGTGACCACCGGCCGGCCGGTGCAGTTGCTGGCCGGCCTGCTCGTCCTTGCCCCGCTCTACGGCACCGTGGCCGTGTTGATCCGAGAGGCGGCCCTTCGGGCCCGGCGCGGCTGGCCGACGATCCTCCTGCTGAGCGCCGCGTTCGGGCTGATCGAGGCCGGACTGATCGACCAGAGCCTGTTCAACCCGCACGTCACCGGCGACCCCGTCTGGGACCAGGATCGCCTGCCCACTCTCATCTCCGGCACCGGAGTCAGCGCCCACTATGTGACGAACTTCGTCATAGGCCACGTGATCTGGAGCTTCGCCGCACCGATCGCCGTCGTCGAGTCCTGCGCCCCGCGGCTCGCCGACCGGCCGTGGCTGCGCAAGGGCGGCGTGATCACGATGGTCGTTCTGTATCTGGCCGCCGCCGCTCTGGTCAATGACGACCAGACCAAGAACTTCACGGCCAGTCCCGCCCAACTCACCATCACAGCCGTCCTCGCGCTTTCCCTGGCTGCGGCCGCCTTCGCGATACCGCCACGAGGGGCGCGCATACCCGGCCAGGTGCCACCCCTGTGGCTGGTCGGCTGCGGCGCCGCCATAGTCCTGACCGCTCATCACCTGATGCCCGTGACGTGGCCGGGAGTCGCGCTGGACATGCTGGTGCTGACCGCGAGTGGTTGCCTGCTGCTGCGCTGGGCCGGGCGCGCTCGCTGGCGTCGCTCCCACACCTTGGCCGTCGGCGGCGCGGCGCTGGCTGTCAACGCGGCCCTCTCGTTCACCATCGATCCGCTGGGCACCGTGTCGTACCCCGTGAAGTACGGCGTCAACGCCACGCTGCTCCTGGGCGTACTGGCACTGCTCGTCTTCGCCGGCCGCCGACTGCGCATGGCCACACGTCGGCCGCCGTCGCCGCCCGCCTGACGCGACCGGCCCTCGGGCCCGGCCCCTGAGTCATGACCTTGCTGTCCGGGAAGGCGCGCGTCGCGGTGTCGGTGCCGCGGCTCGCCTCCGGGAGACCGCGCGCGTCACGCGGTCGCCTGCCCGGCGCAGCAGGTCGGTGGGGAGGAAGAGCGCGTCGGCTGCGATCATCGCCAACGCGAAGAAGGGCAGGCCGAGCAGGATTCCGATGCCCGCGTGCATGGACATCATGATCGCGACCACGACGGTTCTCACGCGGCTGTTGAAAAGGGTGAAGGGGAAGGCGACTTCGACGATCACCGTGCCGTAGGTCAGGAGCAGCACGATCAGACTGCTCTGGGCGACGGCGTGGGACACCGCGGGCCACGGAGTGATGTCGTTGAGGTGCAGTACGTAGTAGAGCGCCGTTCCGTCCTGCCAGAAGGAGCCTTGGATCTTGTACCAGCCGGAAGCGGCATAGATGAGGCACACCTGGGCCGCGATCACGAACATGGCACCCGCGTGCACCAGGTTGCCGACCATTTCCATGACGGTGCGGGGCTCCGTGGGGCCGTGGTGTCGCACCAGCCACCACGCCAGCTGCGCGAAGGCGAAGCCCCAGAGCAACAGCGCCCAGCCGGTATTCAGCTTGCCCAGCCCGGTGGCCACGGCGAGCACGCCGGTGAAGAAGGCCCACATCACGATCCCCACCACGTCTCGGCCACCCTCCCGGCCACCGGCGCGGGTGTGTGCGGTACGCCGCGCGTCCAGCGACCAGACCCGGCCGCAGCGGGTGAACACCAGATAGATCGCCATGAGGTGGATGACATTGTCGCCGCCGTCCCCCATGAAGGGGTTACGGTTCTGGATCGCCAGGACACCCATCATGAAGAGCAGCGAGGCGGTGCGGGTCCGCCACCCGAGGAGCAGCATCACCGACGCGGCGATCGCCGCCACGTAGACGATCTCGAACCACAATCGGCTGTCATGCCAGGTGAGTACGGTGAACGCCTGGTTTGTGGAGTTCCATTCACGGGCCATGGCCCAGCTCCAAGGGCTGTCCACCCCGTAGAGCTCGTTACGGTGCACCCACTCGCGCAGCAGCAGGGCGAGCCAGGTGAGTGAGAAGCCGATGCGCACGACGGCCGACTGGTACGGCGCGATGACATCGCTGGTGATACGCGCGAGACCTCGCCTGACAGCGGCGCCGATGCCGCGCGACAGCCGGGCGGATGGGGACGGTTCGGATGCGCGGCCGGATGTGGCCGGAGAGGGGGCGGTCACTTGAAGTCCTCCGCCTTGACGGCCCACCACGGTTGAACCAGATAGTCGGTCCGCGTGTCGGTCTGCTGGCCACTCCACGGGGGCGTTCCCACCGGTATGTCGGCCGAGCGCAGTTGGATGAATCGCACGGTGCCGCCGTTGACCTGTGGTCCCAGACGATGGGCGGCGATGCGCAGCACGTACTGCCGCATCAGCTGCCCGTACACACCAACTGGACGTCCCTTGTTGTCGAGTGAGTCGACGAAGTGGGACCAGGCGTGAGGAAGCTCGTTCTGGTGCGCTTGGCTGGGGAGGGGATTGTGCACGATCCGCTCCTGATCCATCGCGGTCAGGTCCACCCAGCCGGTATCAGTGAGCGTTCCGTTGGGCATCTGGACTTTCGCGCGAGCCTGCACATGGGTGTTCGCCGATTGCGGATTGGGGGCGAAAAGCTGCCACTCCTGCACAAACTCGGGGACGACATACTTGTCGATGCCCGCGGCGTGCTGCCGGGAGAAGGAGTTCGAGGGGGCGTTGTAGAGGAAGAGCATCGCCAAGTGCACGGTGGCCGCGACCACGACAGCCACCACCACGAGCGCGATGATGCTCACCGATACAGCTGAGAGACCGTGCTTTCGGCTCGCCCTGTCGACATGATTCAGAGACGATCCGGTGCGGTGGTCCACGCCTCCAGAAGCCTCTCCGGTTGGCGCGCACCTGTCACTCCTAGGCCGCATGCCTCACCCCACGTTGCCCCGGACGTTGCCTTGCGCGGCGTCTTACGTGTCGCCCTGGACGCGGACGGGGGGCGCGTCACGCGGAACTCCGATCGCCGCGTCGTCCCGGCGACAAACCGGAGGCTGGAAGCGCCCCGTCCCTTCATGTTCCCTCGCGTCCGCCGGAGTGTCGACCGGGGGACGGGCAGGCCGCTGCCACCGGTATCTTCGCGAATTTCCGAGCTGTACCGGGGAGCACTCAGGGCGGTGACAAGAAGGTCAGGGCTCCCGAGACCAGGGTTTGTGTGCCGGGGGCGATCGTGGAGAGGTCCGGGGCGAAGTGGGGGCTGTGGTTGCTGGGGACGGACTGGAATTTCTCCGTGAAGTCCGTGCCGGGTGCCTGGTCCCAGACCTCGGCCGGGGTGGTCGTCACAAACCAGTAGGAGTACGGGATCGAGTCGAGCGCGAGTCGCCCGAAGTCCTCGCTGCCCATCGCCGGGCCCGGGTCGAACACCCGGTCAGGGCCGAACACCTCGCGGTGCACGGCGGCCACCCGGCGGTCGGTCTCGGCGTCGTTGACCGTGGCCGGGAAGCTGTCCCCCACCGTCACCTCGGGCTCGCGCGGGCAGCCGGCCGCCAGGCACTCGCCGTGCGCGATGCGCCGGATCGCGGCCAGCATCCGCTCCCGTACCTCCTCCGACTGGGTTCGCAGGTTCAGGGCGATGCGCGCCTCGGACGGGATGATGTTGTGCCGGGTGCCCGCCTCGATCCGGCCGACGGTCAGCACGGCCTGCTCGCGCGCGGCGATCTCCCGCGAGATCACGGTCTGCAGCCGGGTGACGAGGTAGGCGGCCGTCACTACGGGGTCGACCGTCGTCTCGGGCCGCGAGCCGTGCCCGCCGCGCCCGTGCACCACGATGTCGACGTCCGTCGCGGCGGACAGGACCAGCCCCGGCACATGCGGGTACAGTCCCGCGAGGCCCGGCGCCGCGTGCTGGCCCAGCAGTACGTCGGGGCGGGGGAAGCGTTCGTACAGCCCGTCGGTGAGCATCCGGGCGGCGCCCTGCCCGTTCTCCTCGGCGGGCTGCCCCAGCACCACCAGCGTTCCGGCCCATGTCTCCCGGCCCGCGGCCAGTGCGGCGGCGGCCCCGGCCAGCCAGGTGACGTGCAGATCGTGACCGCAGGCGTGCATGACGCCGTCCGCCTCGGATGCGTACGGGAGTCCGGTCTCCTCCTGGACGGGGAGCGCGTCCATGTCGGCCCGCAGCAGCACGGTCGGCCCGTCGCCGTTGCGCAGTACGCCGACGACTCCGGTGCCGCCGATTCCCTCGGCCGTCTCGTACCCGGCCGCGCGTAGCCGCTCGGCGAGTTTCCCGGCGGTCCGGTGCTCGTGCCGGGACAGCTCCGGGTGCCGGTGCAGGTCCCGGTAGAAGTCCTCCAGGTCCGGGACGGGGAGGTCGGCGGTGAGGTCCAGGGCGGTGCGGGCAGTGGTGGTCACGGCGTAAGCGTAGGTCGGTTCTGTGATTTCCCCCACCTCGGTGGAGTTGCTCGGTTACGCTCCGCTACATGGTGCACATCCGCGAACTCGACCCGAGCGCATCACCGTTGGACTACTTCGGCTACGAGCTGCGCCGAAAACGGGAGGAAGCAGGGCTGACGCAGAAGGAGTTGGGCGGCATCGTCTTCTGCACGGGTTCGCTGATCGGCCAGATCGAGACCACGCTGAAGGTCCCGACGAGGGAGTTCGCCGAACGGGTGGACGCGGCCCTCATGACGGACGGTTGCTTTTCGCGGTTGGTGGGACTGGTGATTCGCAGCCAGTTGCCCAGTTGGTTTCAGCCGTTCGCCGACATGGAGGCGAAGGCCGCGTACATTTCGACGTACCAGTGCCAGCTGGTGTACGGGCTGCTTCAGACGGAGGCGTACGCGCGGGCGGTGCTCGGTGTCGAGCAGGTGGACCAACTCGACCAGATGGTGGCGGCACGGTTGGAACGCCAACGCACGCTACGACGGGAGCAGCCGCCGGTGGTGTGGGTGGTCTTGGACGAGGGCGTGCTCCACCGCGAAATCGGCGGCCGGGAGGTCATGCGGGAGCAACTCTCTCACCTGTTGGGGATCTTCGGGCAGCCATGGATGGAGCTCCAGGTGTTGCCGTTCTCGGTGGGGCAGCATGCCGGAATGATGGGATCGTTCACGGTGCTGCGCTTTGACGACCACCCCGACCTGCACTACAGCGAGAGCTACGACTCGGGCCACATGACGGCCAATCCGCAGGTGATCAGGGAGCGTTCGGTCGGTTACGCTCGCCTTCAGGCCGAGGCCCTCTCCCCGAGGGAGTCGGCGACCCTGATCGCCCGCGTGATGGAGGAACGCTATGGGGAGCAACCTGAATCCGGCCCGCGCTCAGTGGCGTAAGTCCTCGTACAGCGGTAGCAACGGCGGCGAGTGCGTCGAGGTCGCCGACCTCACCGCCCACCTCGCCGTCCGTGACTCCAAGTACCCCGAGGCGGGGCGGTTCGCCGTCAGGCCGGAGGCGTGGACCGTGTTTCTGCGCAACCTCAAGTGACCTGATCTCAAGGGAATTTGAGCGAAGCCCGCGTAACCACGGAGGGACACGGCCATCACGGTCGTGTCCCTTTCGCTTTCCGTGCCGCCCGTCGGCGCTAGCGTCGCGGTAAGTGCTGAGTGACCGTCGGCGGGGGCTCCTGGGTGGCCCTGGCTGGGCCGGCGTTCGCTGCGGTGATCAGGGCGGTGGCCGCCAGTACGGCCGCGGCCAGGCCGCGGGCGAAGGCGGTACCCCAGAGCGAACGGAGCCGGAGGTGGGGGATTGTGGGGCGTCCGTAACGCGCGGATGAACGTCCGAGCACGGCTACCTCGCAACATCAGCGGCGTATTAAACATGCTTAACCCTCCGTTTAACCTAGGGGTTGGACGAGCCTAACGGCAAGGGGCCCAGGGGGAGTTGGGGGAGCCGCCGCATGCAGGAGCGAGACGATCCGGAGACTGTGGGAAGGCGGGTGCAACAGTTGCGTACCGCCCGCGGACTGACGCAGCGGCAGTTGGCCGAACCCGCGTACACGCCCGCCTATATCTCGACCCTGGAGGCCGGGCGGGTGCGCGCCTCCGACGAGGCGCTGCGGCACATCGCCGGGCGGCTCGGTGTCGCCTTCGAGGAACTGGCCATCGGACGGCCCGCGCACCTCGCGACGGAGCTGCGGCTACGGCTCACCGAGGCGCAGCGCGCCCTGGCCACCGGGGCGGCCGAGGAGGCGGCGGCCCAGTACACCGCCCTGTGCGCCGAGGCCGAGGCGCACGGGCTGGCGCACGAGCAGGCCACCGCGCTGCTCGGACTCGGTGAGTGCGCGCTGGACACGGGCGATCTGGTCGGGGCGCGGCAGTACTTCGAGCGGGCCGAGGAACGCATGGCCGGGGAGCCGCTGCCGGTCCGGGTGCCCGCCCTCCGTGGACGCGCCGTCGCCCACTACCTGGCCGGTGAACTCCGGTACGCCGTCTATCTGCTGGAGTCCGCCCTGGACGAGCTGAACCGGGGCGGGCTGCACGATCCCGACGCCCTGCTGCTGCTCTACGCCAGCGTCATCGGCCCCTACATGGACATGGGCGCCCAGGCCCGCGCCGCCCAGGCCGCCGAGTTCGCGCTCGCGCTCGCCCCGCAGGTCGCCGACCCCGCGCTGGTCGCCCGTATGCACCGCTCCGTCGCCCGCACCCTGCTCGCCGAGGGCCGGGTCGCCGAGGCCGACGCCTCGCTGGCCAAGGCCGCCGAACTGTACCGCCAGTTGCAGATCCGCACCGAACTGGCCAACTGCCACTGGATGCGCGGCTATGTGTACGCCCAGGACGGCGAACTGGAGCGCGCCGAGGCCGAGTTGCGTGCGGCCCTGGAGATGCTCTCAGCCAAGCGCGCCGCTCTCTACAGCAGTCAGGTCGCCGTCGAACTCGCCGACGTGCTGCACCGGCGCGGCAAGTCGCACCAGGCGGCCGAGCTGCTGCGCGAGGTGCTCGGCGATCTCTCCTCCGAGCGGGGCGCCGTGCACTCGGCCGGGGCGCACCGGCTGCTCGGCATCATCGCCGAGGACGCCCGGGAGACGGACGCCGCCGAGGAGCACTATGTGCGCGCGCTGAGCCTGCTGGAGCGGGCCGGAGCCGCCGGTGACCTCGCCGATCTGTGCCGGCTCCTCGGTGATCTGCTGCGCCGGACCGGGCGGGTGGAGGCCGCGCTGGACGCCTACCGGACCGGCCTCGGACACCGTACGGCCCCGGGCACCACCACCCTCGGGCCCGCGCCCGCCCAGCCGCCCCTGTGACGAACCCGGGCGGCGCACAGGGGCACGGGTTAGCCTGCCCGTGACAGCGGCACAGGGGCGGGAACGGCGTACGTGGAACAACAGGCACAGGCCGAGCACGGGGTGAGCGTGCGCGAGGGAGGCGGACCCGGGCACGGTCTCCGCGAGGGGCGCGACACGGGTCCCGTCGGTGTGTTCCGGGCCGGGCTGGGGTTCGGCCTGCGCTTCGGGTTCCGTGTGCTCGTTCAGGTGGTTCTCGGTGGCGGCGCGCTTCTCACGATCCTCGTCGTGGTCTCCGTCCTCGGACCGATGCTCGCCCTCGACCTCTACACTCCTCCGGTCGCCGCCTGGTGGACGGTGTTCACCGCGATCGCCGTGCAGGGGGTGCCTTTCCTGCTGCTGGGTACCGCCGTGTCGGCGGCCATCGGTGCCTTTGTGCCGGAACGGGTGTTCAGTCGGCTGCTGCCGCGCCGGCCGGCCCTCGCCGTGCCCGTCGCCGGTGCCGCGGGCATCGTGCTGCCCGGCTGCGAGTGCGCATCGGTACCGGTCGCGGGCAGTTTGATGCGGCGCGGGGTTGCCCCGGCGGCCGCCCTCGCCTTCCTGCTGTCGGCGCCCGCCATCAACCCGGTGGTGCTGGTCGCGACGTCCATCGCCTTCCCCGGGCAGCCCGAGATGGTCCTCGCCAGGCTCGTCGCCTCGCTCGCGACCGCCGTGGTGATGGGCTGGCTGTGGGCCCGCTTCGGCCGCGACGAGTGGCTGCGGACGCCGAAGCCGCGCGCGTCCGTCCAGGCGTCCGGTCCCCGCGCCTTCCTCGCCGGACTCCAGCACGACTTCCTGCACGCGGGGGGCTTCCTGGTGGTGGGCGCGGCAGCGGCGGCCACCTTCAACATCGCCGTCCCGCGGTCCGTGCTGGACATGTTCACCGGTTCCGCCTGGGTGTCGGTGGCGGTGCTGGCCGTGCTCGCGGTCGTGCTGTGTGTGTGCAGCGAGGCCGATGCGTTCGTCGCGGCCTCGCTCAGCGCCTTCTCGCCCACCGCCCGGCTGGCGTTCATGGTGGTGGGCCCGATGGTCGACCTGAAGCTGATCGCGCTCCAGGCGGGCACGTTCGGCCGGTCCTTCGCTGTCCGCTTCTCCTCGGCGACCTGGGCGGTGGCCGTGACGAGCAGTGTCCTGACGGGGTGGTGGCTGCTGTGAGACGGTACGGACCCGCCGTACTGCTGTTCCTGACCGGCGCCGCAGTCCTGCGCATCACGGTCTTCGGCAACCTGTACCTGCGCTACGTACAGGCGGCCCTGCGCCCCTATCTGATCGTCTCCGGGGTGACGCTGGTGCTGCTGGCCCTGACGGCGGCGCTCCTCACCGACCGGACCCCGCCGCAAGACGCGGAGCCGGGCGCCGGGGCCGACGACCGTGGCTCCAGTCGTGGTTCCGCCGACGACCGTGGCTCCAGTCGTGGTTCCGCCGACCACCACGGTCACAGCCATGGCTCCGCCGGTCCCCGCGTCGCCTGGCTGCTCGCGCTGCCGGCGCTCGCCCTGCTGTTGTTCCCGCCGCCCGCCCTCGGCTCCTACAGCGCCGAGCGCGAGGCGGCTCAACGGGCGGCCCAGGGCGTCGGCACCTTCCCCGCGCTGCCGTCCGGGGATCCGCTCGACCTCACCCTGGGCCAGTTCACCTCCCGTGCCGTCTACGACAGCGGGCGCTCGCTCGCGGGCCGCACCGTCCGGCTGACCGGCTTCGTCACCCGCGGCGACGGCGGCACCTGGTACGTCACCCGGCTCCACGTCACCTGCTGCGCCGCCGACGCCACCACCAGCAAGGTCGAGGTCCGCGGCGTTGCCGCGCAGAGCCCGCCGCCCACCGACACCTGGGTCACCGTCACCGGCACCTGGCACCCGAAGGGCGCGCTCGGCACGGACGCCGCCTGGCCGCCCGTGCTGACGGCCGACTCGGTGCGGACGGTTCGGCAGCCCGCGGACCCCTACGAAAAACGCTGAGCGGACGCCTCGTCAGGCCCGCGCCCGGCCCTGCTCCCGGACTTGGGTCAGCCGCCGGGTGCCGAGTTCCAGGGCCTGGTCGGTGGTGTCCTCGGACACCTCGCCCAGGGCGCCGTTGGTGACGACGATCGCGTCCTCGCCGACCCGCACGGCGGCGACCTCCAGGCTGAGGGCGGAGGCTTCCTCGTCCTCGGTCGCGGTCTCGCCGGTCAGCGTGATCCGCAGCCCCTGCCGGGCGTCGCCGACCTGCGGCAGCTCGATCTCCGAGACCTCGATGTCCTGCGGGCCCGCGCTCTGGGTCTCCGCGGTGAACCGGCCGCACGTCTGCGGCAGCCCGTGCAGCCAGGCCAGCGTGCGGTTCACCGAGGCCGGGCCGTGGGTGCCGACCTGGTAGCGCAGCTGGCTGCCCCCGTCCACGTCGTCGAGCGCGGTCACCGCGTGCGTTGTTCCGGGCGCCTCGCCGAACAGGTCCTCGGTATACAGGGCGTTCATCAGCTGCTGGCATTCGGGCATGTCGGTGACCGCCTTCAGCAGCCCGTCCCGCCAGGTCGCGGCGCCCTCCGTCGGCCCCCAGGGCACGCCCAGATCGTTCACGGTGATCAGCGCGTCCCGTGCCTGCGCCGCGGTGAGGGCGGGCGTACGGTCCGGGGCGCGCCGCCCGGCCGAGGGCGGTACGGCACCGGGTTCCCCCGCCGCCCGCTCGGGCTCCGCGGCGAGGCACCCGGGCACGGTGAGCAGCACGGTGGCGGCGAGGGCGAGACCGCGGACGGCGCGGAGGCGGGCCGGGGGCAGGGACATCGCGGGCTCCTGGGGCCGGTGATCGAGTCCGAGTTTCCTCGTGCCTCGTCCGATCGTTTGATCGTTTCCCCCACGGCACCATCTGCCCGCCCCGGCCACCAGCCCGGCGAGCCGCCCGAGTGAACGCCGCCGAAAACGCATCGCCCGCCCGCCGTCCCGCTTGCTACGGTCACCGCATGAAGCGCGCCCAGCCGCGGCCGTCGGCCACGACGACGCCGGAGTCCGTCCCGGCGCGCTGACACCTGATCCAGTCCGAAGCCCCGGGGCGAGTGCCCCGGGGCTTCGTCGCGTGGTCACTCGCCCTCCGTCCCGAGGAGACGACCATGCACGACCACCGCAGGCTCGGTCGCGAGCTGGAACTGTTCGACACCGACCCGCTGATGGGCGCGGGGCTGCCGTACTGGCTGCCGGCCGGCGCCGTCGTCCGGCACACCCTGGAGGAGTACGTCCGGGACGCCGAACGCCGCGCCGGGTACCGGCACGTGTACTCGCCCGTGCTCGGCAAGCGCGAGCTGTACGAGATCTCCGGCCACTGGGACCACTACCGCGACGACATGTACCCGCCCATGCGGCTCGGCGCCGAGGAGGTCGTACTGCGTCCCAGCCTCTGCCCCCACCATGCCCTCGTCTACCGCTCCCGCTCCCACAGCTACCGCGAACTCCCCTTGCGAATCGCCGAGTTGGGTGCCATGTACCGGGCGGAACTGTCCGGGGTGCTCGGCGGGCTCACCCGGGTACGGGCCATCCACCTCAACGACGCCCATATCTTCTGCACCCTGGAACAGGCCGCCGACGAGGCCCGCGGCGCCCTCGAACTGATCGCCCGCGCCTACGCCGACCTCGGCATCCGTGCCGCCCGGCACCGGCTCTCGCTGCCCGGCGAGGGCGGCAAGTACGTGGCCGATCCGGAGCTGTGGCGGCGGGCCACCGCCCTGCTGCGGGAGGTGCTCGCCGCGTCCGGGCTCGACCACGAGGAGGCGGAGGGCGAGGCCGCCTTCTACGGCCCCAAGATCGACGTACAGGTCGTGGACGCGGCCGGCCGCGAGGCCACCCTCTCCACCGTCCAGATCGACTTCCACCAGCCCGCCCGCTTCGACCTGCACTACATCGGCGCCGACGGGGTGAAGCACCGGCCGGTGATGGTGCACCGCAGCATCATCGGCAGTGTGGAACGGGCCGTGGCGCACCTCGTCGAGGAGCACGGCGGGGCCCTCCCGGCGTGGCTGGCGCCCGTGCACCTCGTGGTGCTGCCGGTCGCCGAGGCCCAGGAGGAGCACGCCCGGGCGGTGGCGCGGGAGGCATCCGCCCGGGGGCTGCGGGCCGAGGTCGCGGGCCTTGAGCACGGCAGCCTCGGGGCCCGGGTCCGGGCGGCGCGCCTCGTCCCGTACCAGGCCGTGATCGGCGAGCAGGAGGCGAACGGCGGGCTGGCGGCCGTCCGGCTACGGGACGGACGCCGCCCGGGGGCACTGCCCGTGGACGAGCTGCTGCGTCGGATCGCCGACCGGGTCGAGGCCCGGGGAACCGTGCTCTGGGAGTGACCCGCGCCCTGGACGGCGCGGCGTCGCCGACCGGGGTCGGGGGGCGTGGGCCGCACGCTTCCTTCGGTGGGCAGGTTTTGCCAAGTCCAGAGGATTCGGCGGGGGGTCGGGTCCGTACTGGGATGTGGTTGCAGGGGTTGGCCCTGTGGGCGGGACCGTCGAGCGGTGGGAGGCATGGTGCGGGTTTCGCGGAATGCTGCGGGCACTCTCTTCGTGGGGGGTGCCCTGAGCCTGACCCTCGTGGCGCTCGCCTATCCGAGCCTGCTCGGGGTGTCCAAGGTGTCGAGCGCGCCGTCGCGCATCATCGCGCAGACACAGTGGGGGCCGCTGACCGAGGCGGACCGGGACTTTGTCGTCAAGGTGCGGGCGGCGGGGCTGTGGGAGTACCCCGTCGGACAGATGGCGCTGAAGAAGAGCACCTCGAAGGCCGTGCTCACCGCGGGACAGCATCTCGTCTCCGGGCACGCCGCCCTCGACGCCACCTGCCGGAAGATCGCCCCCCAGCTGAACATCACGATCCCCGACCAGCCCAGCCTCCAGCAACAGGGCTTCATCAACACGCTGAACGCGGACAGCGGCAAGAAGTTCGACTCCGACTTCGCCAACATTCTCCGGGTGACCCACGGTCAGATCTTCAACACCGTCGCGAGCATCCGTTCCCAGACGAAGAACACCCTGGTGCGGGAGTTGGCGGACCAGGCCAACACCACGGTCCTGGACCATATTTCGGTCATGGAGAAGACCGGTCTGGTCGACTTCGACCAGGTGCTGTTCCAGGAGACCACCCCGCCGAAGCTGCCCGCCGGGGACCTGACCCCGCCCGCACCGGCCCCCGGCCAGCCGCAGGTGGTCCTCACCCCACCGGCGAGCAGCGCTCCTACGGCGGGGTGACAGAGCGGGGTGATGCGGCGGGTGATGCGGCGGGGTGACACGGTCCGGAGCGGGGTCCCGGTCCCGATCCCGGTCCCGACCCCGACCTCGATGCCGGTTCCGGTTCCGGTTCCGCTACGCCCCGAGCCAGGCCGTGGTGTCCGGGGGTAGGGCGGTGGCGTTCTCGGGCAGCGGTCCGCTGGTGAGCAGGACCTCCCCCGGCGGCAGCGGCACCGGCGCCCCCGACAGATTCGCCAGGCACCGCCAGCCCTCCGAGCGGGCGAAGTGCAGGACTCCGGGCGGGGCGTCCGGCGCCCAGGTCAGCGTCTCGCCCTCCAGCAGCTTGCGGCGCAGCCGCAGCGCCGTGCGGTACAGCTCCAGCGTGGAGCCGGCCGTACCGGCCTGTGCCTCGACCGCGTACCCGGCGAAGGCGGCGGGCTGCGGCAGCCAGGCGGCGCCCGGCCCGAAGCCGTACGAGGGACCCGTCGTCGTCCACGGCAGGGGCACCCGGCAGCCGTCGCGGCCCTTGCGGACGTGGCCCGTCTGTTCCCAGATCGGGTCCTGGAGCACCGCGGTGGGCAGGTCGGCGACCTCGGGCAGGCCGAGTTCCTCGCCCTGGTAGACGTACGCGGAGCCGGGCAGCGCCAGCATGAGGAGGGTCGCTGCCCGCGCCCGGCGCAGTCCCGCCGTCTCGTCGACGGCCGGTGCGTGCCCGCCGGACAGCAGCCACGCGTTGTCGTCGGTGCCGGGCGGCAGCATCAGCCGGGAGGCGTGCCGGATCACGTCGTGGTTGGACAGCACCCAGGTGGCGGAGGCACCCGCGGTGCGGGCCGTGGCCAGCGAGTCGGTGATGACCCGGCGGAGTTCGTCCGCGTCCCAGTGCGCCTGCAGATACTCGAAGTTGAAGGCTTGGCCGAGTTCGTCCGGGCGGGCGTACAGGGCGCGGCGGGGGTCCGGGACCCAGGTCTCGGCGACCGCGGTGCGCGGCGGGGTGTAGGCGTCGAAGACCTTGCGCCAGTCGCGGTAGATCTCGTGGACCTCGTCCCGGTCCCAGTAGGGGTGCGATCCCGGAGGCAGCCGTTTCAGGGCCTCCTCGCTGGTGGCGCCGAGGTCGCCGACGTCCCGCAGCGGTTCGGTCAGGTCCTTGGCGAGGGCGTCGGCCACGTCGATGCGGAAGCCGTCGACGCCGCGGTCGGACCAGAACCGCAGGGTGGTGCGGAAGTCGGCGCGGACGTCCTCGTGGTCCCAGTTGAGGTCGGGCTGTTCGGGGGCGAACAGGTGCAGATACCAGTCGCCGTCGGCCACCCGCCGCCAGGCGCTGCCGCCGAACAGCGACGGCCAGTCGGTGGGCGGCAGTTCGCCGTGCGCGCCGCGGCCGGGGCGGAAGACATAGCGTTCGCGGGCGGCGGAGCCGGGGCCGGCGCGCAGGGCCTCCTGGAACCAGGGGTGCTGGTGCGAGGTGTGGTTGGGGACGATGTCCACCATCACCTTCAGCCCCAGCCGGTGCGCCTCGGCGACCATGGCGTCGAAGTCGTCCAGGGTGCCCAGGCGTGGGTCGACGTCCCGGTAGTCGGCAACGTCATAGCCGCCGTCGGCGAGTTCGGAGGGGTAGAAGGGGCTGAGCCACAGGGCGTCGACGCCGAGTGCGCTCAGATGGGTGAGGCGTTCGGTGATGCCCCTGATGTCGCCGAGCCCGTCGCCGTCGGCGTCGGCGAAGCTGCGTGGATAGACCTGGTAGATCACGGCCTGTCGCCACCAGTCAGGGTTCCTGGACGAAATGTCGGTCACACCAGCTCCCTTGCGCGTGGACTCCGGCCGAGCCTGTTCGACGGCCGTCACCAGGATCTCTCTCCACCGTGTCCGGAAAGCGAAACTTTCGCGCCCGATATCCGCCGCCCGGACGCGAGTTGAGCCCCCTTCCACCCCTGCCGCGCGCCCCCAAGGTCCGGTCGTCGAAACTGTCGTCGAACTGTCGTCGAACTGGGTCCTCAGAGTTGAGCGGTACGGTGGCACGGCGCCGCGGAAAACGACTGTGCGCCCCCGGCGAATGACGCTGGGAGCGCACCAGGTGTGGCCGTATCAGATGGCGTCGATCTGCCAGGCGATCACGCCACTTGAGCCCTTGGTGCCGTTGACATCGATACGCACCTGCTTGTCCGCCGTGATGCGCTGCTGAGTCAGCGACTGGTCGCATGGGACCGGTGTTTCTCTGCTCTCTGGCGTCACAGTGAGACGGGCGCTGCCGCTGCCGAAGCAGACCAGGTTGAGCCGGTAGGTCTTGCCCTTGCTCAAGGTGGGCTCGGTGTGGATGCCGTCACTGACGCGTTCCACGCCGGCTGCAAACATCTCCCCGTCATGGACGGCGGCCAGGGCGGCCTGAGCCTGCTCGGTCAGCTGCTGCTCGGACGGACCGGTGGGCGTCTGAGACGCGATCAGTGTGGAGGAACGCGACGTCTTCGTCTTCGCTGACTCGTCGCCTTCGCCGGCTGAAGTGCCGGCGGTGAGAAAGAGCATCGACGCCGTGAGAGCGCATCCGAGGAGTGGAGCCCGCGGGGCGAAGTGGGTCATGACGACGTTTCCCCATACTTCCAGCCGGTCTTGGACGTGGGCGGTGCTGCCGTTCCCTGGCTCCCTTGCAGGACCGAGAAAAGGATAACGAGGTTGGCTTCAATAGCGGATGGCTCTGGCCACCGTTGGTTTCACCTTGCCCGAGAGGGTGTGGGTGCTGCGGGCCGTGGCCCTCGCCGTCCGGTTCGCTCCGACGTCGGGGACCGTCACGACGACCGTGTCGAGCAGATTGCCGCCGGGGTCGTCGAAGGTGACCTGTACGACGAAGGACCTGGCCGAGCGGGCCGTGTTGTGGACCGTCAGCTCGACCGTCGTACGCCCGTCGGCGGCCGTCGCGGGCGGGCCCAGTGCGACGTCTCCCGTCACGTCGATGCCGCTCTTGATCTCATCGAGCCGGCGCCCCACGTCGGCCGTGGCCGAGGCGAAGGCGCCTGCGGCCTCCGAGGCGATCGAGGCGGCGGCGGACGCGGCCTCGCTCGCGGCGCCGGACGGCGAGGTGGTGCCGTTGTCGGCGCAGCCGCTCAGCCCGGCGACCGCCGCGAGCACCGCCGCCGTCACGACCGTCACCGACTTCGTGATCGTCGCCGACTTCGAGGTCCTCGCCGTCCTCGCGCTTCTCGCGGACACCGTCCGCCGGGTTCGGTCACCGGTCATGCCGCCCGCCTTTCTGATCCCCACTGGGGTCTTACTGGTCTCCAACTGGTCCCTCGGTGGTCCCCCGGTGGTCGGAAACAGTCAAGAGCCGCGGTCGCGTGGGCGCATGCCGGCGTCAGCCATATGGCGTACCACCCGTGGTGGCGGGCGGGCCCAGGCCGGATCGTCGTAGGCACGGCCCGGTCCGGTCCGGGGCGGGCCCAAGGGGATCACCCACGGAGGCATGTCATGGCACAGCAGGTGCACCCGACCCGGCCGTCGCACAGCGGCTGGGTCACCGGTGGAGTCGTCTTCGCCGGTGTCCTGATGCTGGTGAACGGCATCCTCGCCATCCTCCAGGGCATCTCGGCGATCTCGGCCGACGACGTGTGGGCCCGCATCGGCAACTACGTCTACAAGATCAACCTCACCGGCTGGGGCTGGATCCTGGTGGTGCTGGGCGTCCTGGCCGCCGTCGCCGGCGTGGGCATCCTCAAAGGCATGGAGTGGGCGCGGGCCGTCGGCATCGCCCTCGCGGCGCTCGGCCTGATCCTCCAGTTCCTGTTCCTGCCGTACGCGCCGATCTGGTCGATCATCCTGATCGCCATCGACGTCTTCGTGATCTGGGCACTGGCCACGTACCGGCCCGAGCGCTCAACTCCCTGAATCGCTCGGGGCGTTCTGGCGCAAGCCGGGTATGTTCTGGCGCAAGCCGGGTGCCTGCTGGCGCACGCCGGGTGCGTGCGAAAGGATGCCCCGGTGAACGATCAGACAGCGCAGCGTCCCGCCCTGCGGCCGGTCCGGCCCTCGGCCCTCTTCGCGATGGCCATGCTCATCCTCGCCGGCGCCGCCTGGCTGGCCCGGGCCGTCTGGGAGATCAGACTCGCGATGGCGGGCGAGCCGGCCTCGGGCCCGCCGGACCAGGGCGACGGCAACCACCGGCCGCTGACCTCGCTGGAAAACTCGTACCACCTCGTCAGTGCCGTGGGCGAGGTCATCGTGCTGCTCTGCATGGTCGCGTTCATCGGGTGGCTGTGGCGGGTGCGGGACAACGCGTGGGCGCTGTCGGGGCAGCGGCCCAAGTACCTCGGGATCTGGGTCTACCTGGGCTGGATCGTGCCCGTCGCCAACCTCTGGATACCGCGCGGGCTGGTCGCGGACGTGCACCGGACGTGCGCGCCGGACCGGCGGCTGCCGTTCGTGCTGAACGTGTGGTGGGCGCTGTGGCTGATCGGCATGTTCAGCGGAGCCGGCCTGGTCTACCGGGGCGGGGACTCCCGGGACGACATCATCGAGCGCGCCTACACGGATGTGTGGCAACTGCTGCTGTCCGACGCGGCCGTTGTGGGCGCGGCGGTGGCCGCGGTGTTCGTCGTCCGGGCCGTCACGGAGGTCCAGCGCGAGCGCGCGGCGGGTGCTGTGGACGGCACGGACCGTACTGACGGTGAGGATCGTGCCGACGGTGCCGACGGCGCCGACGGTGCGGCGGCCTAGCGGGTGTGACCGTCCGGTGCGCCGAGTACGGTCGCACCATGACCACGATCGCCATCATCGGGGCGGGCCCCGGGCTGGGGTCCGCCGTCGCGCGCCGGTTCGGCCGCGAGGGCTTCAAGGCCGCGCTCGTCGCCCGGGACGGGGCCCGGCTGGACGCGCTGGCCGACGCCCTCGGCGCGGACGGGGTGAGCGCGCGGGGCTTCGCCGCCGATGTGCATGAGCCGGAGCGGCTGCGGGACGCCCTGGACCGGGCCGCCACGTGCCTCGGTCCCGTCGAGGTGCTCCAGTACAGCCCGCTGCCGCGCCGGGACTTCATGCGCCCGGTGCTTCGTACGACGTATCCGGATCTGGTCGGCCCGGTCGAGTTCTCGGTGTACGGGCCCGTCGCCGCGGTGCAGCAGGTCCTGCCCGGGATGCGGGAACTGGGCCGCGGCACGATCCTGTTCGTGAACGGGGGCACCGCGGTCGTCCCGCACCAGGACCGGGCGGGCACCTCGATCGCCTTCGCCGCACAGAGCGCGTACGGGATCCTGCTGCACGACGCGCTCGTGGACGAGGGCATCCATGTCGCCCAACTCGTCATCCCCGGCGCGATCGTCGCCGGACACGAACGCAAGGACCCGGACGTGCTCGCGGACACCCTGTGGCGGCTGCACCGGGACCGGCACGGCTTCCGGCACTTCGCCGACGAACTGGACGCTGACCTGGACGGCTGACCGGCCCCGGCCCGGCGCTGTGACGCCGTGGCGCCGTGACGTCGGGAGTTCACGCGGTGTAGGCACTCAGCCTGCTCGCGGCGGTGACCGGGGACCCGTAGTGGCCGGGCCAGGCCGGGCCGGACCGGACCGGGGCAGGGTTGGTCACCGTACGTGAGTGCGCATAGGCGATCAGTGGCCTTCGCGGTGGCGGAATGCGAATTCTGCGTCACGATGGTGTTACTGACCGGAATGTTCCCTGCAAGGGGGTATCGATGGCTGTGGAAATCCCTCCCCTGGTGAAACCCTCCGCGCTCAGGCAGCGCGGAGGGCTTCTGGGGGAATGCCTGGCGGAGTTCCTGGGGACGCTCGTCCTCGTCGCGTTCGGCTGCGGCTCGGTCGCGGTGGCGGTCGCGGGTCTTCCGGGTTCGGGCCGCACGGCGGGGCCCACGACCTTCTTCATCAGTGCCGGGGACTGGCTGCTGATCACCTGGGGCTGGGGCCTGGCCGTCGTCTTCGGTGTGTATGTGGCCGGCGGTGTCAGTGGCGCCCACATCAACCCGGCGGTGACGCTGGCGTTCGCGGTGCGCCGCAGGTTCGCCTGGGCCAAGGTCCCGGCGTACTGGCTGTCCCAGCTGGTCGGCGGCTTCATCGGGGCGGCGCTGGTGTACGGCGTCTATCACGACGCGATCAACACCTTCGACCAGACGGTGACGGGCCCGAAGACGAACGGGCACACACTCACCACGTTCTCGATCTTCGGCACCTTCCCGGCGGCGTACTTCCACGGCGGGATCTGGGGGCCGCTGGTCGACCAGATCGTCGGCACCGCGTTCCTGGTCATGTTCATCGTCGCCCTCATCGACCTGCGCAACACGGCCGTGAAGGCGAACCTCGGGCCACTGCTGATCGGCTTCGCGGTCGTGGCCATCGGCATTTCCTACGGGGCGAACGCGGGGTACGCGATCAACCCGGCCCGCGACTTCGGGCCGCGCCTGTTCACCTGGTTGGCCGGATGGAACGAACTCGCGATGCCGGGCTCGCTGCCCGGCGCGTTCAGCGCCTTCTGGTGGATCCCGATCGTCGGACCGCTGGTCGGCGGGGTGGTCGGGGTGCTGGTGTACGACCTGTTCATCGGCGATGTGCTGCACATCCGCGCCGAGCGGGGCGAACTCCCGGAACCCGGCCGCACCCGGGAGTGACGGCGCCGGGGGAGCAGGAGGAGCAGAGGGAGCAGGAAAAGCAGAGGGGGCAGAGGGAGCGGGAGGAACAGAGGGAGCAGGTCCGAGCGTGGGCGGTGTGGGCGGTGCGGGCAGTGTGTCGTGGGGGGGGGGGGGGGGGGGGGGGGGGGGGGGCCGGCCGCCCCGGGGGCGAGCGCCGCCCCCCCGCCCGCGCCCGCCGGGGCCGAGCAACAGACGCGACAGC
>NZ_JBSGBN010000062.1:20855-55089 GCF_053601275.1 Streptomyces sp. NPDC004752
CGTGCGGCTCCGGCGGCGCCCGGCCGCCGGAGCCGCACGACGTGTTCGCGACCCACGCCCGCGCGGTCAGTCGCGCGAGTTGCCGAACAGAAGGCGGTAGCCCACGAGCAGCACCAGGGAGCCGGCGATCGCCGCGCCCCAGGTGTAGAGGTCGAAGAACTCCTTCTGCACCGGGCGGTCGAGGAAACGGGCGGAGAGCCAGCCGCCGATGAAGGCCCCGGCGATGCCGATGAGGGTGGTGCCGATCAGACCTCCGGGGTCGCGGCCGGGCAGCAGGATCTTGGCGATACCTCCGGCGAGCAGTCCGAGGATGATCCAGCCGATGATGCCCACGTCGTTGTCCTCCAACCAGGGGATGAGTTGCTTGCTTGCGCAAGCCTATGGGTGGTCCCGGGGGCGCGGGCGAGGGGTCGCGAGTCCTTGGCGACGAGTCGTCGAGAATTCGTCACGTGTTCAGCACATTGCGCGGGCCACCCGAGCGCTCCGCTGGACCGGCCGTGCCCGCGCCGTTGTCCGGCTGCGGCGGCATCGTGGCTCGTCGCGCAGTTCCCCGCGCCCCTTCGGGGCGCTGCCGAACACATAGACTGGGCCGGCGCGTGGACGAGGCCATGACCTGGGTGGATGGGAGAGCGAGCCGTGGGGCGATTCGTCGGTGGCTTCCAGGACCCCTCCGCCGAGGTGCTGGCGGAGGCGGCCGCCGCGTTCGGTCTGCTCGCCTCGACGGCCCGACTGCACATCATGTGGGCGCTGTCCCAGGGCGAGAGTGACGTCACCCATCTCGCCGACCGGGTGGGCGGGGCCCTGCCCGCGGTCAGCCAGCATCTGTCGAAGCTGAAGCTGGCCGGTCTGGTCCGCTCCCGCCGCGAGGGCCGCAGGCAGGTCTACTACGTCGACGACCCCGACGTCGTCACGGTGGTCCGGCTCATGGTCGGACAGCTCGCCGCCCGCGCCGAGTTCCCGTCCGTACCGCCCCGCCGGATGCACGGAACCGGTGGCTAAGCGCTCCGCCGGACTGGCCGTGCTGCGTCGTCGTCCGTCCGCGGCCGCATCGTGGCTGGCCGCGCAGTTCCCTGCGCCCCTTCGGGGCGCAGCCGGACCGCAGACAGCCGGACCGCAGTGGACCTCGCCCGGCCCGCTCGGGAGTGCCTCGGGGCCGGGCCCCGCCGGGGCGCCGTCCCCGTCACCCGGCGACGGCGCGGGCGACACGGATGACGCGGACCACGTGGCCGTGGCCGGGACCGCGGATCCGCTGTCCGGCGCGGCCACGGCGCTCCAGGTCCTACGGCAGCTGGACACCGGGCCGCGCGGGCTGACGGACGACGAGGCCGCCGCCCGGCTGGCCCGCGTCGGCGAGAACACCCTTCCGGCCCGGCAGGACGCCTCCTGGCTCCGGCTCGTCGTGCGCGGCGTCCGGGACCCGTTCACCGCGGTGCTGCTCTGCCTCGGCCTGGTCTCCGCCGCCGTGTTCGCCTGGGGCACCGCCTGTGTGATCCTGCTGCTGGTCGTGGTCAGCTGCGTACTGCGCGCCTCCGGGGAGCACCGGGCCGACCGGTCCATGGCCGGGCTGCGCGAGCTGGTCGCCACCACCTCCACCGTGCTGCGCCGCGCCGACGAGACGACGGCGCCGGCCGCCCGGGAGATCCCGGTTGCGGACCTGGTCCCCGGGGACATCGTGCGGCTCGGCGCGGGGGACCTGGTCCTGGCGGACGTCCGGCTGCTGCGGGCCGGCGGGCTGACCGTGCACCAGGCCGCGCTGACCGGAGAGTCGGCACCCGTCGCGAAGAGCGCGGCGGACGCCCCCCACCCGGACGGCACGGCGGGGTTCGACCAGCCGCAGCTGTGCTTCCAGGGCAGCAGTGTCGTCTCCGGCAGCGCCACCGCCGTCGTCGTCGCCACCGGGGCGCACACCCGGCTGGCCGCGGCCGAGGGGCAGGTGGCCCGGCCGCGCGAGCCGAGCGCCTTCGAGCAGTCGGTGAACGGCATCTCGTGGATTCTGATCCGCTTCATGCTGCTCACCCCGCCGCTGGTGCTGATGGCGGGCGCCGCCCTGCGCGGGCGCGGTCTGGAGACCCTGCCGTTCGCCGTCGCCGTGGCGGTCGGGCTCACCCCGGAGATGCTGCCGGTCGTCGTCACCACCTGTCTGACCCGGGGCGCGGCCCTGCTGGCCCGCACCCACGGCGTGATCGTCAAACGGCTCCCGGCGCTGCACAACCTGGGCGCCGTCGACCTGCTCTGCCTGGACAAGACCGGCACCCTCACCCAGGACCGGCCCGTGGTCGAGCGGGGTCTTGACGCGGACGGCCGCGCCGACCCGGACGTCCTGCGCTGGGCGGCCGTCAACGCCTGGTGGACCCTGCAACTGGCCGACCTGCCCGCGCCGGACGCCCTGGACGAGGCGCTCCTGGACGCGGCCGACGAGGCCGACCTCATGGCGTACGAGGGGGTGGCCGCCCTGCCGTTCGATCCCGTACGCCGGCTGTCCACCGCGGTCGTCCGCACCCCGCACCGGCTCGCCACGCACACGCTCGTCGTCAAGGGCGCCGTGGAAGCCGTCCTGGAGCGCTGCGCGCTGTCGGACGAGGAGCGCGAGCGGCTGGCGGACCTCGCCGACCGGACGGCGCACGAGGGGCTACGGGTCCTCGCGGTCGCCACCGCCGAACGCCCGGCCCGCGCCCGCGCCCACACCCCGGCCGACGAGCGCGGGCTGACCTTCCGCGGCCTGGTCGCCTTCTACGACGCCCTCGCGCCCACCGCCGCCGACGCGCTCGCCGCGTTCGCCGGGAAGGGGATCGGCGTCAAGGTTCTCACCGGCGACCACCCGGGCACCGCGGCCCGCGCCTGCCGTGACCTCGGCATCCCGCTCGGCCCGGACGCCGTGGTGACCGCCGGCCGGATCGACGCCCTCACCGACGCCGAACTCACCGCGCTGGCCCGGCCTACGACCGTCTTCGCCCGCTGCACCCCCGAGCACAAGGCGCGCCTCGCGGCCGCGCTGCGGTCCTGCGGGCACACCGTGGGCTTCCTCGGCGACGGCGTCAACGACCTGCCCGCGCTGCGCGCCGCGGACGTCGGCATCGCCCCGCGCGACGGGGCGGACGTGACCCGGGAGAGCGCCGATGTCGTCCTCGCCGAGAAGGACCTCACCGCGATCGGGCACGCCATCGAGGCGGGCCGGCACAGCGGCGGCAACGTCGCCGGGTATCTGCGGATCACCCTGTCGTCGAACCTCGGCAACGTCATCGCGATGCTTGCGGCGGGCCTGCTGATGCCGTTCCTGCCGATGCTCCCGGCGCAGGTCCTGGTGCAGAACCTGTGCTTCGACACCGTCCAGCTCGCCTTCGCCTACGACCGTCCGCACCCGTCGGTGCTGCGCCGCCCCACGGTGCTCAGCCCGCGTGAGGTGCTGCGCTTCATCACCGGCTTCGGCATCCTCAACGCGTTCGCCGACCTGGCCACGTTCGCCGTCCTCGCCCTGTCCCTGCACGGGCCGGGCACCGGCGATGACGAGGCGATCTTCCACTCCGGCTGGTTCACCGAGAACCTGCTCACCCAGGCCCTGGTGATGGTGCTGCTGCGCACCGGCCGCCGACTGGTCGCGGAGCGGGCGCTCGGCCCGGTCGGCTGGGCCGCGACCGGGCTGGCCGCCATCGGGATCGTCCTGCCCCCGTCGCCGCTCGGCCCGGCGCTCGGCCTGACCACCCTCCCGGCCGCGTACTACCTGCTCCTCGGGGTCGTCCTCGCCCTCTACGCCACCGCGCTGGTCCGGGCGCGGGGCCGCTACGAACGCTCGGATCGCCCGGGTCAGCCGGCGGCGCCGTAGGTGAGGTGGGAGCACAGGTCGTCGTCGGCCGACCGGGCGCCGTCCGCGACGGAGCCGGGCACGGCGGAGCCGGGCACGGCGGTGGGGGTCGGCGAGGACGTGGCGGAGTCGGCGTAACCGGCGCCCACCACCACGTTGAGGACCGCGCCGCCGATCGCCTCCAACCGGGCGCCGGGGAACAGCTTGGCGGCCGTCTCGGCCTGGGTCCGCAGTCCGGGCCCGTACTGGACGACGGTGGTGGCGTACTGTCGGCTGCTCGCGTTGCCGGTGCCGGTGACGGTGAAGCCGTGCCGGGTGAGCAACTGCGCCGCGTCGGAGGCGAGACCCCGGGTGGTGGTGCCGTTGTAGACGGTGACGGAGGCGCCCTCGCCGGAGACTTTCTCGCCGGTGCCGCTCTCGGTGGGGCCGCTCGTGGTGGTGCCGCTCTCGGTGGGGCCGGGCGAGGCGGACGCGGTGGCTGTCGTCTTCCGCTTGCCGCTGGCGTCCTTGCCGTCGATGGTGCGGTCGGCCCGGAGCGCGGCCCACAGATCGGAGGCGTCCGGCTCGACGACCGCGACCCGCGAGCCCTCGTAGCGCCAGGGGATGGTGACGAACTTGGTGTTGTGCAGGTCGATGTCCTTGAGCGACATCGCGAACGAGACGAGCTTGTTCGCCGTGCCGAGCCCGGGGTCGACGGTCATGGACTTGGTGGCGGCGGTGGCCAGTGGGAGCAGCTTCGTCGGCGTCAGGCCCTCGCTCTTGATCTGCTTGAGGAGGCTGGAGACGAATGCCTGCTGGCGCTTGATGCGGCCGATGTCGGAGCCGTCGCCCATGCCGTGCCGGATGCGGACGTAGTCCAGGGCCTTCTGCCCCGAGACGGTCTGCTCGCCCTTTGTGAAGATCAGGCTGCCGCGGGTGGTGCGGTGGGGGTTGAGATCGTTCTGGTAGATGTCGTTGGGCACACACACCTTCACCCCGCCGACCACGTCGGTGAGCGCGGCGAAGCCCTTGAAGTCGACGACGACGGTGTGGTCGACGCGCATCCCGCTGAGCTGCTCCACCGTGTTCTGGGTGCAGGCCGGGTTGCCCTTCTGGGTCTGCCCGATGGAGAACGCCGCGTTGAACATGGCGTCGGTCTGTGTCTTCGTCCAGCTGCCGTCGGGCAGCCTGCACGGCGGGATGGTCACCAGGGTGTCGCGGGGGATGGAGACGGCTGTCGCGTGCTGGTGGTCGGCGTAGACGTGCAGCAGGAACGCGGTGTCCGAGCGGCCTATGTCGTCCTTGCTGCCGCCGCCGAGCGCGGCGTTGCCGTCGGTGCGCGCGTCGGAGCCGATGACCAGGACGTTCTGGCCCTTGGAGGCGGCGGCGTCGGGGCGGTCCTTGGACAGGCCGCCCGCGTCGAAGGTGTTGATGTCGCCGTTCAGCTTGAGGTAGATCCAGCCGAGGCCCGCCGTGCCGAGCACCAGCAGGGAGAGGGTGACCAGGAGCGCCGTCCGCCACGGGCTGCGCCTGCGGCCCCGGGCCGCGCGTCGGCCGTGCGGGGCGCCGCGCCGGGACGGCGCGTCCCGGCGCCGGTGCGGCGAGGGTGTGTCAACGTCCCTGGTCGTGGTCATCCGCGCGCCCTCATCCGTCCCGCATCCGTCCGGCTCATACAGAGGAGACGCTGCGCCCCGTCCTATGGTTGTACAGTTGCGCAATGTAGCAACGATGGCAGATGGTACGCCGCCCGGGTCCGTGCCACTGTCCGGCGAGGAAGAAGGGGAGGGCCAGATGTTCCGCAACGGACTGGAACCGTGGCACCTGCTGATCGTGGCGATCGTGATCATCGTGGTGTTCGGTTCGAAGAAGCTGCCCGACACCGCGCGTGCGCTGGGCAAGTCGATGCGCATTCTCAAGAGCGAGGCCAAGGCCATGAAGGACGACGACGGCCCCCGGCCCGCTGCGGCGCAGTCCGCTACCGCCGACTCCGGTACCGCCGGCTTCGACGCTGCGCCCGCCGGGGACGCGTCCACCGCACCCGCACCCCGCCTGGTCCAGTCCGCCCCCGGCGACACCGCGACCGCCCGGCCCGCCGCGGAGGGGCGGGCGGCTCACTGAGTAGCGGGCTCCTGGGTGGCCGGTCAAGGGCTGGCGATGTCGAAGCCGTAGCGCAGCGGTTCGTCCTTCACCCGGAAGTCGCGCCGGTAGACGAACACCGCCTCGGCGCGCACCCCGGGCCGGGGCGGGGCGTCCACCTCGCAGGGGAACGTCACCTGGATCACCGCCGGCCGGCCGGAGACCTTCATATGCAGTCCGTTCGCGGGCCCTCCGTCGAGTACCGCGCTCTCCCGACCCGTCACGTCGCTCGAATTCACCCCAACAGTTTAGAGGTTGCGCAAGTCAACAGAAGTTGTGACACCGGTCACGACCGGTTCACGAGGCGCAGTCGAAACGATTGGCTGGAGCTGCTTCCGTTCCGTCTCTACCGACGTGTGGGGACAAGACGGACCGTCTCTTGGACGAGCCGACGACGCTTGGTGAGCCGTACTCGCGTCACCTGGGCGGCAAGCTGCGTGAGTTGCGCCTCGAACTGGACGGCGAGGCCGTGCGCATCCCGTACTGGCTCGCTCCCGGGCAGCGGATCGTCCTGCTGACGGTGTTCCGCAAGACGAGGATGCGTGAGGCGGCGGAAGTCGAGCGTGCGCAGCAGGCCCAGAAGGTCTGCGAGTCCGAGCATGGCCGAGCCGAGCACACCTACGATCGGCGCAAGGAGAGCTGATGAATCACAGCACGTGGAGAACGCGCCGGGCCCGGCAACTCGCGGGCGACACGGTGGAGTACGACCAGGATTACGTCGACGCGCGGCTGGCCGGTGATCTCGGACAGACGGTCTACGACCGTCGTATCGAGCTTGGCCTGTCCCAGGCCGAACTGGCCGATCGGGCCGGTATGACGCAGCCCCAGGTGTCCCGGATGGAAGCGGGCGACACTGTGCCCACTCTCCCGCTACTGCGACGCCTGGCCAAGGCATTGAAGGGCACCCTGAACCTGGCCATCGACGAGGGTGACTCCCACGTCACCTTCACCCCGCACGCCGCCTGAAACCGATCCCCGCTCGACCCGTCGACGTCGGCGACCTGACTCACCGCGTGTCGTAGATGCCTTATGGGTGAGGTCGACCCGGGCGAGCGCATCGGCCTGGCACTGTGCCACACGTAGGAAGGCCCTTCCGTCCGCTGGAAGGAATCGGCACCGGGGTCCTGAACTGGGCTTCCACGACCGGACCACCCGGAACGCTGTCCAGGCTGAGGGTGGTCCGGTCTTTTGTTGGTCTGCCTTACTGCACGATGCGCCTACTCCACAGTGACCCCTCTGTGGTCGGTCCACGCCCGGCCCGCCTCGACCATGGCCTTCAGCCAGTCCTCATCCGGCTTCCGCTCGACGAAGGCGCGGCTCATACGCAGGTTGGCAGCAGCAAAAGCATCGATCGCCCGCGGATCGGCCTTGTGCCACGCGGGCAACTGAGCCGCCCACTTCTCCGCGCTCGCCGGAGTATGTCCGGCCGCGATGAGCTGGACGACTAGGAGCGCCGGATCGATGAACCCCGCCCCCCTGGTCGGCCACGACCAATCCACGGCCCACACGCGCCGACCCTCTACGAACATGTTGCTCGGGTTGATGTCCGTGTAGAGAAGCGAGTCCCCCCTGAACATCTCGACTTCCGAGCTGTCCACGGTGAAACGGTCCCATCGGTTCTCGTCCCAGTCTCGGGCGATCTCCGGAAGGGGCAACCTGCCGATCTGCCCGAGGGCATCGACCACCAAGGGAAGATCCGGTGAGTCGGGCGCGAAGTCGGCCGAGCGGCCTTCGACCGCTTCGAAGCCCAGGACCAACCAGTCTTCGGCCTCCACGTCCCACAGCAGGGGCGGCGAGATGTGCCCAAGGTAGGCATTGATCCGCCGTTCCCTGATGAGGGACTTGCGCCGGCCGCCGGGCCGGTTGCGCATAGCCTTCACGAAGAAGGGGCCCTTCGCGCAGTCGACAACGGCCGTCAGATTCGAGCTGAAGCCGCGTTCGGTTCGTCGGATCTCAGCGACCGGGCCCGTGTGCTCCCGGATCAGGGGAAGGATCGCGTCTTCGGGCAGATCGGTGTCCATGTTCAGTTCCTTGGGGAGCATTCACTTCGGGGGAATCCCGGACCGCACTCGTCGTCGGTGTCGGGGCCACAGCTCTGTTCTTCGTTGTCGGGGCCGCACGGGCTGTCGGGGCCGCAGCTGCGGGAGGGGGCGAGGCGCCGGCCCTGTCGGATCGTCGCGTTGGCCTGTGCCATCTCGGGGCCGCCGAGGATAGCGGTCAAGGGCACGTCCTGGACGTTGCCCACGCCCATCCACGGAGAGAAAACGCAGGGCGATACCTGCCCGTAGGGGCCGATGGATGCGCGCCCGTCCCCGCACCGCCCGCACAGGCCGTCCGTGCACGGCTTCTGCCCGTCCGCCGCGCGGCCGAACAGCCGGACATGGTCGACGCGAACGTCCTGGACGCCGAGGTTGCGAAGGTCGATCTCCGCGGACTTGCCGGTGTCGGAAGGGTCGAAGACGACGACGGACGCCCGAAGCGAGATGTTGTACTGCACCGCTCGCCCGATGTTCGCTCGGGTGCGGGCGTGGCTGGCCCGCCGGGTGACCGCGTTGTGCCAGCCTTCCCCACCGTAGTACGAGGTAGCCAGGCTGACGCCCTGCTGCCGAAGTAACCGCCACCAGTCGGCGGTGACATGGACGAGGTTGCTGTAGACCTCGACCTTCAGGCCGAGCGTCAGGGCGTTTTCGATCAGGGCCGGAGCGTCGGGGTACATGGTTACCTCGCCCCCGGTGAACTGTACGTGGGGAATGCCGGCTGCGGCACACTCGTCGAGAACGCGCCTCCAGTCCTCGGCGGTCATGGTGCCGTGCGTTCCGTCCGGGCTGGAGCTGTTGTGACAGTGGCTGCACTGGAGCTGGCACTTCCGGGTGAGGTCCAGCCACACGAAGCCCGTTTCCCGGGCGGCCTCGATGACCGGGGTCTGTGCGATGACAGTCATGCACTTCCCTCTCGGTTGTCGTTTCCGATTCGAGGTGATGCGTGGTGCAACCCGCCCCCTACGCTTCTCGGTTGGCGTGGGAGACCAGTAGGCAAGGTGCTGTAGGGAGCGGGAGACTAGGGAGTCTCAGCCAGGAGACTTGAACAGGTGAGACAGGCCCCATGCCTGGATGAGCTGGTCGGCCTGCGCCTGAGCGGCCACCTCTGCCGGGTCGATGTACTGCCAATCGCAGCGTCCGGGATGGCCCTTGAAGATCGTGCACCCCGTGTCCATCGGGCCCGGCCTGCCCATACAGCACCTGACGTCTTGGAGCCACTGTTCCGAAGACCCGTCCGGCCAGCACAGGTAGACGTCAGAGTCGGGGTCCGCGTGCGCGCCGTGCGGAGAAAGGCCGCGTGCAAGTCGTGGGGCACGTCCTCCAACTTGGTGTCCACGGTGCGGGGGCCTCTTCGGCCACGGCTGTACACCGCGACGCCGGTACGAGAAGGGTGACCATGGCGCGGACCGAGTGCTACGACGACCCGACGGCACCTGAGCCGAACAGCTTGGTGGTCGCCGCGTCCGCCGTGGTTACCGACGAAGAAGGCCGCGTACTCCTTCAACGCCGACGGGACAACGACCTTTGGGCGCTCCCTGGTGGCGGTATGGAGATGACCGAATCACTTCCGGGGACGGTCGTCCGAGAGGTGAAGGAGGAAACGGGCCTGGACGTGGAGGTTACCGGGCTCGTCGGAACATACACCGACCCGCGTCACGTCATCGCCTACACGGACGGTGAGGTGCGTCGACAGTTCAATGTCTGTTTCACCGCCCGAACGGTCGGCGGACGGCTTGCGATCTCCCACGAGTCCACGGAGCTGCGATTCGTCCCGGCGGAGGAACTGGCCAAGCTGCCCATGCACCACACACAGCGGCTACGGCTTCAGCACTTTCTGGAGCACCGCGAGCAGCCCTACCTCGGCTGATTCCGTACACCCTCCTAACGCCAACCCTGACTTCGCCACAGCCCCGTGCGCCGTCATAGCGTGTCCTGCTGCGGCAGCCGCAGCTCCGCCACGGTGACGGACGGCGAGAGCTGCTCGGGCCGCTCCACGGCATCCGTCACTTGGGCTGTGGCTGGGTGGGCGGGTTGGGGGCCGTGCCCGGGGCGTTCACCACGTCGACGTCGCCGGCCCGGACGTAGGCGAGGCGGTGGCCGAACTGGATCTCGTAGTACTCCTCGCTGCCCTTCACCACCGGGCTCGGTGAGTAGGCGAAAGTGGAGCGGTCGGTGTAGGAGCCGGTCAGCCGGTCCTGGGTGACGTACCGCTGGCCCGCGGCGATGGTGTACGGCAGCGGCGCCTCGGTAGCCCCCTCGGTGCCCTCCGGGTAGGCGTCGCCCTCCGGCAGGGCCCGTCCGTACACCGGGATCTCGGTCAGGCCGTCCTTCGGCGTCACCATCTTCCCCGCCGCGCCGACGGCCGTCGGGCGGTTCTTCGGGTTGTTGAACCATGCCTTGCGGCCCAGGTACCAGATCGCCGTCCAGTCGCCCTGGCGCCCGGCGATCGCGTACGTCTGGCCGGCGGAGACCCGCGACCCCAGGTCGTTGACGTCCGTCGTGGAGTCCTCGCCGTCCGGGCGCCGGCCCCGGTCCTGGATCAGCGGGGCGTCCTCGCGCGGCTCGGTGTGCAGCCGCACGGCACTGGACCCGTGCGGCGCGCACGGCGCACCGTCCCCGGTGCAGCCCGTGTACGTCGGCCGGTGGGTGGCGTAGTCCGGCAGGATCGTCACCAGCGCGCCGTCCGCCCCGGCCGTGGCCTTCAGCGGCGCGCCGAGCAGGTCGAAGTAGTGCCGCCAGTCCCAGAACGGGCCCGGGTCGTCGTGCATGTCGGGAATGGTGTCGCCGGTGGGGGCGGGCACATTGTCGTGGCCGAAGATGTGCTGCCGGTCCAGCGGGATGTCGTACTTCTTCGCCAGATAGTGCACGAGCCGGGCCGAGGACCGGTACATCTCCTCCGTGTACCAGGCGTCGGGCTGGGTGAGGAAACCTTCATGCTCGATGCCGATCGAACGGGCGTTCACAAACTGGCTGCCCGAGTGCCATGCCTCGTCCTTGGTCCTGATGTGCTGGGTGATGTGGCCGTCTTCGGAGCGCACCGAGTAGTGCCAGGACGCCTCCGTCGGGTCCTGGACGGTCTTGAGCATGGAGTCCAGGGACGCCTCGGTGTCATGGATGACGATGTACTCGATCTTCTCGTCCCGGGGCCGGTCGGCCAGGTCGTGGTTGCCGTACTGGTCGTCGAACTGGACGTATGGCGCGCTCAGCCAGGAGCAGGTCACCTCCTGCGGGCACTCGACCTGCTTGGGCCGGTTCGGGTCCTTCGGCGCCGGCTGGGGGCGCGGGTGCACGTTCGGCTGGGCGGTCAGGGTGACCTGCTGTCCCTCCTCGGTGGTGCGCTGCGCGCCCTTGCGGATCAGCGAGAAGACGTCGTTCGCGAAGGTCGTCGCGGTGGCGGCATCGGTCGAGCCGGGGAACCGGGCCACCGCCTCCCACCAGTCGGCCGGGTTGTCGCTGAGCGGCTTGCCGAGCTGCCGCTGGGTCGCCGCCAGCACCGCGGCGCCGCCGCGCACATTGGCCCCGGGGTCCGTGCGCAGCCGCTCCGTCGGGGCGCCGATCAGACGGGCGGCGCGGCGCAGTTCGGCCGGCTGGAGGGATGGTCGGCTCATCGGGAGCGGCGCGCGCGGTGGCGGACCGGCGAGGTTTTCGTCGCCGGTCCGTGGGGGCGCCGAGGTGGCCGTCGGCGGGGTACGGGCCCCGTCCACCAGGTGCATCGGCCCGTACCCGCCGCTGACGCTCGGGGCGCCCGAGTGCGTGTCCCAGCGCGACTGCAGGTAGGAGACGCCCATGAGCACGCTCTGCGGCACGCGGTATTCCTCCGCGGCGGTCTGGAAGTCGTGTTGTAGGCTCCGATCGTCCGCCGTGTCGTCACCATGTGGGACGGCCAGCAGCGGGAGCGCGAGCATCGACGACGCGGCCACACAGACCGTCAGGCGGTGTCCGCGCAGGGCGATGAGGACACGGGAGGCGACACGTTTTCTCATTGCAGGTGACTCCAACGGGCTCGTCGCGACATGGACAAGCGCAACCAGGACAAGGGAGTTGCCCCGCACGCCACCTCTCATACGTTTCCGTGCTCGGCGCGCAGGCGCGCGCCGAGCGTCACCGGCGTGGACCAGCCGCCCGGCACAGGCCACCCGGTCGGCGGCAGTGCGTCCGCCCCGGCGGCGGGCCCGCTCAGTCCTCGACCGGATCCACCCGCCAGTCGGGGTGCCCGGGCATCGGCGGGGTGTGCTGCCCGTACAGCCACGGGGTCAGAAACGGCTTCAGATCCCGGCCCGCCACCTCGGAGGCGAGCGCGATGAAGTCCCCGGTGCCCGCGGCCCGGCCCTGATACCGCTTCACCCAAGTGCGTTCGATCCGCTCGAACGTCTCCGCGCCGACCTCCTCGCGCAAGGCGTAGAGCACCAGCGCCGAGCCGTCGTAGCGGATCTGACGGAACAGTGAGGACTCGGTGGGCTCGGCGGGCGCCCCGTCGTCGTGCCGCCACTGGTCGTGCTGCTCGTACGCCTGCCGCATCGCGTCCTCCAGGTCGGGGCCGTCGTGCGTGTCGGTGTAGAGGCGCTCGTAGAAACGGGCGTGACCCTCGCTCAGCCACAGGTCGGACCAGCGCCGCAGGGCGACGCTGTTGCCGGTCCACTGGTGGGCCAGCTCGTGCACGAGATCCCGTTCGGCGCCGACCCGGTCGCCCAGCAGGCTGGCGCTCGGCACGAGGGACAGCGACTGCGTCTCCAGCGCCACCGGCAGGTCGGCGTCGCCGACCAGCACGCCGTAGCGGCGGAAGGGGTACGGGCCGAGTCGCCGCTCCAGCCAGTCCAGGTGCCCAGGGGTGAGGGCGCGGTACGCCGCGGTGTCGCCGACGAGGTCTTGCGGCACCACGTCCCGCACGGGCAGCCCGTGCGGGCCGCGGCCGTCGGCGACCGTGAACCTGCCGATCGCCAGCTGCACCAGCTGTGCGGCGACCGGCTGCTCGGAGTCGTAGGTCCAGCGGATCCGGCCGTCGGGCAGCCGGACGCGCTCGACCAGCCGGCCGCCCGCCACCGCGCTCAGCTCCGGCGGGGTGGTGACGCGGAAGGTGATGGGCGCGCGCAGGCTCGGGTGGTCATTGGCCGGGAAGACCAGTTTGGCGCCGTCGGGCTGGAGGCACAGCACGGTGCCGTCGGCCGTCGGCACCCAGCCGTAGGCCCCGATCGCGTCGTCGCGGTGGCGCTGCTGCGTCGGGTCGGCGGTGTAGGAGATGTGCACGGTGAAGGCGGCGCCGTCCGGGATCGGCCGGGCCGGGGTGACGACGAGCTCGTCGCCCTCGCGCACCGCCCGTGCGGGGGCGCCGTCCACGGTGACCGTGTGCAGCGTGTTGCCCGCGAAGTCGAGGTCGAAGCGGGACAGCGCCTGGGTGGCGGTGGCGCTGATGGTGGCACCGGCGGCGAACGGCGTACGGGGTGCCCGCCAGTCGAAGTCGAGGGCGTAACGGCGCACCGTGTAGCCGCCGTTGCCGTCGAGCGGCATGAGCGGGTCGCCGATGCCCGGGGCGCCCGGGGACGGGACCGCGACGGGGGCGTGCGCGCCGGGGCGGGCGGGGGTGCGGCGGCCGTCGTGGGGGAGGGTGCCGACGAGGAGGGCGGCACCGGCGATCCCGACGGCACCGGTGAGGACGAGGGACGACGCCTTCGTGATCTTCATGGCCGCACTATGGCAGCGATGGGTGGGTGCAGCTACTTATGTCCCTATACGACCCCGTGTACCCCTTCTGTTCGGGCAGAGGGTGACGGTTGGGGCGGAGGGGGTGATTGGGTGTCAGGTGGTGTGTGACCTGGTGTCAGCCGACGCACCGGCCCATCGCGCACATCCACGCCGGCTGGGTGGCGGGCGCCGACGGGGCGGTGCCCCGGGTCGGTGCGGAGGCGGCGGTCTCGGGCGCGCTCGGCTGCTGCGCCGCCGTACTCGTACGGGTCGGGTCCGACGCGGCGGTGGACGGCGCGGCGGCGGGCAGCGCGCCGACGGACGGTGTGCCGACGGACGGTGCGGCGCTCGGCTGCACCGGTACGGATGTGACGGCCGGGCGGGGCGGGCCGACGGCGTCCGGGTGGACGGCGTTCGGGTGCGTGGCGTCCGGGTGGGTGGCCGACGACGCCGTGCGCTGCGCGGCCGCCACGGTCCGCTGCCGCGGGGCGCTGTCGGTCCCCGGGGTCTGCGAGCGGGGCGGGGTGGTCGAGGCGCGGTCGGCGTTCGGCGTCGCCGGGAGGGGCTGCTCCGGCAGCTCGTCGGCGAGGCCCATGCCGTGGTTGTCCGGAGCTGCCGCCGCCTGCGGCCGGGCGGCCGAATGGCGGTCCAGTGAGGTGACGGTGAGGCCGCCTCCGATGAGCGCGACGGCCGTCGCCACCAGTGCCCGGCGCTGGTTCTTCTTCCACCGGGCCCGCTGCCGACGGCGTGCCGCGCGGCCCTCGCCCGTGAGCGCCGGGCTCTCGACGTCCTCGGCCAGGGGCGCGGCGTCCCTGGCGTCGGGCCCGGACTCCGGTCCGTCGGGCCCGGCCGTGTCGTGCCAGGAGTCCCACGCCCCGGGCGGCCGGGCGGCCGGGGCGTCGGACGCGAGGGCCGTCAGGGCCGGGACGGTGGAGGTGGCCGCCATGCCGTGCGGGGCGACGGCGGGGGCGATATCCGCGGCGTAGACGCCGCACCCGGGACACATCAGGGCGCCGTTGACGTACCGACGGCACGAGGAGCAGTAGTCCATGCGCGGTCTTCCTGGGTCGCTGGCGCCGTGGGCCCGTCCGGGCACGGCCTGGTCGCGCTCGCACATCGGGCGAGCGGCCAGCAACGCTAACGAGCCTTTCGAATGTCTGTGTGTAGTCCGTGTGGCGCTCCTGCGCAGATTCCCCGCACGCGGTGGGGGCGTGGGGCGGTGCGGGGGTGTTTGGTGGGACGTGGTTGTTTCGTGAAGTGTGCGGTGTGCGGGGTGGTCGGTCGGGTTGGTGCGCGCGGTGTGGGGCGGTCGGTCGGGTCGGTGTGCGTGGTGCGGGGGTACCGGGTGGGGCGTGGTGTCGGGTCTGGGCGGCCGTGGGGTCAGCCCGTCTTGCCGCCCCGGCGGGTGTCGACGCGTTCCCACTCCTCGGCCCACTGGTCCATGCGGCGGTGCTCCAGCCGGGAGCGGGTGAACTGGGCGCAGCCCGCCACGGCGCCTGCGGTGGCCACCGATACCAGGATGCCGGTCCAGACCGACTGGAACGTCGCGTCACCCCCGGCCAGCGGCTTCGACGTCAGCTTGCCCTGCGCGTCCGTCCACACCGTGACCAGGGTGCCCTGCGGTGCGCCGGGCGGCACCCGCGTCCGGGCGAGGTGCGTCGAACCGTCCGGGGACTTCCAGCGCACGGTGGCCCAGACATGACCGCCGTCCAGGGTCTGTGCGGACGGGCCGGCCGGTACGTTCTCGGTGACGACGGCCGAGACGGTGTGCCGCGCGGCCCGCTGCTCGGCCAGGTTCCGGTCCACGGTGGACGCCGCCAGCAGTCCCGCGAGCGCGCTGCCCACCAGGGCGATCACCCACGCCGCGAGCACGATCCATGCCTCGACGACATCACTGCGGCGCCTGAGCGGATTGCGGCGCCAGCGCCAGGCCCGCACCCGGCGAAGCTGTTCCGTTGCCATGGTCGACACCCCCTTGCGGCACCGACAGGCCCATCTCTCGTGCTTTCAGTGTCCTCCTGTGGCGGCGCGACGGCAGGTCCTACCCGAAATGCATCGTCGGCGCCGGGTCCGTCGGTGTTGGGACGGTAGGCGTCGGGACGGTCGGTGTCGGGACGGTCACCGAGGTGAGGCGGTCGCCGTCAGCCGCTTGACGGGCTGGGGGTCGGGGACTTCGTGTTGATGTTCAGGTCGGGGCGAGGGGTCAGGGCGACGACCGGGGCACCGGCTTGGGGCGGGGGCGGGGTCAGCTGTTCCTTGGGGAGCTTGGGCGGGGTGGTCTGCTGGAAGTTGACCTGGTCGAAGTTGATCACCCCGGTCTTCTCCAGCACGGTGATGTGGTCGAGAACGGTGTCGTTGGCGAGCTCGGCCAGCTCGCGCACGAGGGTGTTCTGCGTGTCGGCACGGATCTTGGCGACCGTCGAGAAGATCTGCCCGTGGGTGATCCGCATGATGTTGGCAGCGGTGGTGTCGAACTGTCGACCGGACTGCGCGGCGGAGGTCTCCACGAACTGCTGCTGTTGCTGCGTGGCCTGGTTGGGCAGCGTGATGCCGAGTTCCGGGGCGATCTTGCGGCACAGCTCGTCCAGCCCCGCGTGCCCCACGATCAGATGCTTGCCGGCCTCCTTCATCTGCGGGGTGGAGCCCTTCTTCAGGGCGATCTCGCCCAGCGGGTACTCCCACAGCCCGGCGGAGCGGACCTTGACGACGAAGTCGCGGTCGGCCTCGGTGAGCGGCCCGAAGCGGGTGTTGGCGATGATCCGGGAGGGGTCGCCCGACGTCTTCTGCACGCCGAGCATGGCGGGATAGGCAAGGGCGGTGAGGGTCACGCCCAGCGCGCCGGCCACGAAGACGGTGCCGATCGTGTTCCGGGACATGCGCATGGTGCCTCCTGGGGCGGACGACTCGTACCCGGAGGTACGCAGCGACCGCGCCGACCGATCATCGCCCTGGGTCAAAACTTGCAGCCCGCTATGTGTCGTACGTCACAACAAACCTCCGTCGCACACCGAACGCTTTAGTTATTGCGCAAGGATTGGAACCGTGGGTGCGGAATCCGCGTTGGAATCCGGTGACGGATACCGACGGACCACACCGGAAGGACGAGCCGTGGGACTTTCCCTCGCCAAGGGCGGCAACGTATCGCTGAGCAAGGAGGCACCGGGCCTGAGTGCCGTACTGATCGGCCTCGGCTGGGACGTGCGCACCACGACCGGCGCGGATTACGACCTGGACGCCTCTGCGCTGCTGCTGAACACGTCCGGCAAGGTCGCCTCCGACTCGCACTTCATCTTCTACAACAACCTTCGGAGCCCGGACGGCTCGGTGGAGCACACCGGCGACAACCTCACCGGTGAGGGCGAGGGCGACGACGAGAGCATCAAGGTGAACCTCGCCGCCGTGCCCGCCGACATCGACAAGATCGTCTTCCCGGTCTCCATCCACGAGGCGGATCTGCGCGGGCAGAGCTTCGGCCAGGTCCGCAACGCGTTCATCCGGGTGGTGAACCAGGCGAACGGCCAGGAGATCGCCCGGTACGACCTGTCCGAGGACGCCTCGACCGAGACGGCGATGGTCTTCGGCGAGTTGTACCGGCACGGCGCCGAGTGGAAGTTCCGCGCGGTCGGCCAGGGCTATGCCTCCGGCCTGCGCGGCATCGCAGCCGACTTCGGTGTCAACGTCTGAGACACGTCAACGTCTGAGACACCGCAACGTCTGACACGTCAACGTCTGACACGGCGCACCCCGACGGCCGTATGACGACCGTCGTATGACAACCGCCGTATGACGACCGTCGTATGGCAACTGCCGTATGACGACCGCCGTATGACGACGGCCTCGTTCGGGCCCGGATCGCTCCGGGGCCGGACGGGGCCGTGGCCGGTCAGTCCGACGTCGAGTCGGCGCGTAACGTAACCGTAAACGTCGGCTATCGGCCCGAAAGCGTCGCGCACTGGCCCGACTTGGGGCCGTGGACCGTGACCGGCCTGCCCGCGTCGGACGGGGCCGGACGGTTGGCGATGCAGGCCAGGGGGTCGATGACGGTGCCCCCCGAGACGGTGACGCCGCCCGTGTTGCCGGTGAGCACCACCGGGCCGGTGACGGTGTCCGCGGTGCAGCCCGTGCCGCCGAGGAGGACCGGGCCGGTCGTTCCGGTGACCCACACGGGGCCGTTGACGGTCGTGCCGCACAGCTGCACCGTACGGGCGCCGCGCGTCGTCACGGGACCCGACACCGTGCTGCCCCGGGAGACCAGGGAGGCGCCCGCGCGGACGGTGACGGGGCCGGTCAGCCGGGCCCGGTCGAGGCAGATGACCCCGGAGCCGACGGTCAGCGGCCCGCGGTGGACGCCGGTGAGCGTCGTGGTGCAGGACGGGGCCGGGGTGACGTCCGCCTTGAAGTGGAGGGCGTAGGCCAGCTTGCCGGGCTTGGCGTCCGTGATCGCCCTGCTCAGCTTGGCGAACTCACCGCCGGTCTCCTTCTTGCCATCGTTCCACTCGGCCATCCTGCCCAGGTCGGCGGCCGTCCGTCCGCCCGCGACCAGATCGTCGTCACCGAGCGCGACCATGGCCTGGGAGGCCCGCTTCACCAGGCTCAAGTAGGCCGCGGAGTCGTTCAGTTGAGACGGCGTCGCGGTCAGCCGGCCGCGCAGCCACGAACCCCAGTTGAACTCAAGGAACTCGCTCGACTCGTCGGGTACGGCATAGCCGATGTCCCGGGTGAAGTAGACGAGGCTGCGGTACGCGTCGTCGTGGAAGTGGGCCAGACCGAGGCGGTCGGGCAACTGGCCGACGGTGATCGGCCGGTCGTTCTCGTCGCGCAGCCACACCTTCTTCTCGTCCGTCATCCGCTGCCAGAAGGCCGTGGTCGACAGCGAACTGAAGTTGTCGGTGATGCGTACCCGGACGTGCAGATCGTCGCCGCCGTCGGGGAGTTCGTCGAAGACGGTGAAGGTGTGGTGCCCGTCGGTGAGGTACAGCTTGCCGCCGGGGCCGACCACCGCCGTCTTCATCGGGGCGATGCTGTCGGCCGTCTCCTGCCCGAGCGGCACGGTGCAGGAGAAGCCGGCCGGGTCGTCGAGGCGGGCGCCGGGGCGCACGGACGCGGTCTCGCCCTGTCCGTTGGCCTCGCACCAGTCGTCGAACCGCTTGTTGAAGTCGCCGGCCGCCTCGTCCTTGCCCAGGCGGTAGCGGTCGAGCTTGTAGTAGATCTCGTCGTAGCCGACGACCGACTGGGTCGGGTGCAGCTCGCCCAGTGTGACGTCCAGCAGCTCGCCCGGCCGGACGCACACATACGCCGCCCGCCCGGAGCCGCAGTTCTGCGTCTGCGTCTGCGTCTGCGTCTGCGTCTGCGTCTGGGCCTGCGTCTGGGCCTGCGTCTGGGCCTGCGTCTGGGCCTGGGTCTGGGCCTGGGTCTGGGCCTGGGTCTGCTTCTGGCTCTGTGTCTGGGCCTGGGCCGCGCCCGCTCCGGTGACGACCGCTCCGGCCGCCAGGGCGACGGCCGTCAGGGCCGCCGCGGTACGCCGCCTTCGGCCGGTGCCGGTGCCGGACCGGTCGCCGACTCTCGCTCCCCGCATGATGCTCCCTCCCCCGCGAACCGGCGCTGCCGTGCGCCCGGTTCGCCGTACAGGACGCTCACACGCCCGGGCGGTCGCCGGGTGGATCCGACATGAACGCACGGTTTCGCCCCCGGCCGTGATCCACCCGCGGCCGGTGTGAGTGAGACCACTCCATCTGGGGTTTGAGTGATGTTCGGTGTCCCCGGTGCGCTGAAGACAGCAGTGCACCCTGTGCCGGGTGTGCCGTCCGTGACTTCCTACCGCGGGTCCCGTGTGACCCTCAGCGGCCTTCTTAGGGGTGGATTACGTCGTGAGTCGTCGTACGTCGCATGCGTACAGACCGTTGAGCCTGAAGCGCCGGGCCTGGCTGACCCTGGGGGCGGTCGTCCTGGGCGGCGGAGGCGTGGTGACCTACGCCGTCGCCAGCCCCACCGACGGGCACGGAGCCGCGGCCCGGTCCAAGCGCCCCGTGAAGGTCTACGCCCTCGCCCTGAAGGGCGCCGCGAGCGACAAGCGGGAACTGGCGCGCACGAGCACCCAGCAGTTCTCGATGCTCGGCGTCTCCTGGAAGGGCGCCGCGCAGCGGCTGGACGGGACCGCGCAGGTGCGCACCCGCGCCCTGGCCACCGGAGAGTGGAGCGCCTGGCACGACCTGGAGGTGAACACGGACCCGCTGGAGAACCCCGAGGCCGAGGTGCGCGGCGCGTCCGAGCCGCTGTGGGTCGGCCCCTCCGACGGGGTCCAGGCCCAGGTCGTCCGCAAGAACGGTACGACGCGCGCGCTGCCCGCGGGGCTCCAGGTCAACCTGGTCGACCCGGGTGTGGTGACCGACGCCGAGCTGAAGGCCGGCGGCGACGCCGACCCGGCCGCCTTCGCCGTCGCCGAGAGCCCCGGCGCCACACCGGCCGACTCTCCGTCCTCGTCCCCTTCGGACTCCCTGTCCTCTCCGGACTCCGCGCCCTCGTCCCCTTCGGACTCCGCGTCCCTGTCCGCGTCCGCCTCGGACTCCCCGTCCGCTTCCCCGTCCGCTTCCGCGTCGCCCTCCGCGAGCGCGTCGTCGGCCGACATTCCCCCGGCACGGCCGTCCACCGTGCCGCAGCCTCAGATGGTCTCGCGGGCCGGCTGGGGCGCCGACGAGTCCATCAGCCCCGACCCGTCGGAGTACAACGCGGACGTGAAGGCCGTGTTCGTGCACCACACGGACAGCGTCAACGACTACTCGTGCGCCGAGTCGGCGTCGATCGTGCGGGGCATCTACGCGTACCACGTGAAGACCAACGGCTGGAACGACATCGGCTACAACTTCCTGGTCGACAAGTGCGGCACCGTCTTCGAGGGCCGCAAGGGCGGTGTCGACCGGCCGGTGCTCGGCGCCCACACCTACGGCTGGAACCGGGAGTCCGCGGGCATCGCGGTGCTCGGCACCAACACCACCGTCAGTGCCACGGACGCCACGCTGACCTCGATCGCCCGGGTCGCGGCCTGGAAGCTGGGGCAGTACGGCGCCGATCCGGCCGGGACCGTGCAACTGAACGCCGGCGCCACCCAGAACAACTACTTCGGCAAGAGCTTCACCGCGGGCACCAAGTACACCTTCCCGCGGATCTCCGCGCACCGTGACGGCTTCAACACCCAGTGCCCCGGCAGCGCGCTCTACGCGCAGCTGCCGACCATCCGCACCCTCGCGGCCGGACCGGTGCAGGGCCTGAAGGTCACCTCGGTCGCCGGCGCCACCCAGAACGGCTCGACCTACTACACCAAGGGCGCCGTCACCGTGAAGTGGTCGGCCACCACGCCGGCCTCGCTCATCTCCCAGTACCAGCTGCTGGTCGACGGCAAGACCGTCGCCACCCTCGCCGGCTCCGCCACCTCGGCCGCCACCACGCCGGCCGCGGGCAGTCACACGGTCGCCGTGCGGGCCGTGCACCAGTCCGGCAGGACGGCGACCAGCGCCTCGGTGACGGTCGTGACGGACACCACCGCCCCCACCTTCACCAGCTCGCCGAAGCTCTCCCTGCGCACCGGCACCGTCAACACCACCGCCGTCCCCGTCACGCTGGGCTGGAAGGCGGCCGACGAGACCGCCCTGCGCCAGGTGAAGCTGCTGTCCCCGACCGCCGCCACCTTCGGCGCGACCACCACTTCCTCCAACCGCACCGCCACGTCGGGCTCGGCCACCACCTGGTCGCTGCGGGCGTACGACTGGGCCGGCAACTACCGCACGTCCTCGCCCTCCTACACCCCCGTGATCCTCCAGGAGAGCTCCGCCGTCAAGTCCGGCAGCTGGTCCACCCGTTCCAGCTCCAGCTACCTCGGCGGCACGTCGTACTCCAGCTCCGCCAAGAACGCCAGCCTCACCTGGACCTTCACCGGCCGCTCGGCCGCCTGGGCGGTCTCCCGCGCCGCCAGCTCCGGGCAGGCGTATGTGTACGTCGACGGCACCAAGGTCGCGACCGTCGACCTGAAGTCGTCCAGCACGCTGTACCGGCAGGCGATCTGGACCAAGACCTGGTCCGGCAGCGCCCAGCACACCGTCAAGATCGTCGTGGTCGGCACCAGCGGCCGCCCGACCGTCACCACGGACGGCCTCGTCTACATCAAGTAGCCGTCATCGAGCAGCAGTTGTCGAGCAGCCGTCATCGAGCGGCCGTCGGCGGGTAACCGTCGTCAAGCAACCGCCGCGTACGGGTCGCACACGGTCCCGCGGAGCACGTTTCCCCGTGCTCCGCGGGACGTTCGCGTGTCCGGGGGCGTGCCCGGACCACTGCGTGTTCCCGGCCGAAGCCCCAACGGGCAGGCCGGCGTGGCTGGTTCGTCTTGCCGTCACCCTGTCATCTGAGACACTTCACCCACGCCACAGGCGGCAGACTGATTCCGCGTCGTTCCGGGGGACCGTATGGACATCGAACTGGCCGATCTGCTCACGTCACTGCGCTCGGAGATCAACCGCGCCCGGCTGGACGCGGCCGGGCAGGACGTGCGGTTCCGGATCAACTCCATCGATCTGGAACTGCAGGTCGCGGTCGAGAAGACCGCCGAGGCCAACGCCGGCGTGCGGTTCTGGGTGGTGTCCCTCGGCGGCAAGGGCGGCGGCAAGTCGGCGCAGACCCACACGGTCAAGCTCAGCCTGGCCGCCGAGACGGACACCGGCGAGCAGGTCCTCACGGGCGACGACGTGTCGAGCCTCTTCCCCACGGGCTGACCGCTGGATGAGTGCGATCGACAAACGCAGGGTCGCGCAGGTTGTCGTCCGACGAGACGGCACCATCGAATACGGCTCCGGCTATCTGATCAGCGCCCGGCTGATCCTCACCGTGGAGCATCTGCTCGGCCGGGACGAGGACCCGGCCTGCACGGTGATGCTCGGCCGGGACAAGGACGAGCTTCCCGCCACGGTGGTGTGGCGGGGCACCCGGCAGGACCTGGCGCTGTTGCGCCTCGACGAGGTGTCGGCGGGCCTCGGCTCCGTACCGCAGGCCGTCTTCGGCAGCCTGCCGGACGCGGTGGGCGGTGTGCCGTTCACCGGCATCGGTTTCCCCGCCTTCGCGCAGCGAGCCGCTTCGCAGCGGTTCGAGGGCTTCGACCGGCGGGACACCCACGAGATCAAGGGATGCGTCCAGCTCGGCTCCAACATGAAGTCGGGGCTGCTCGACCTCGCCATCGACTCGCGCCTCCCCCATGAACGGGGCCCCGACGGACAGGACGCCTGGCAGGGCATGTCCGGCACGGCCCTGTTCGCCCACGACAGGTTCCTGATCGGGGTGCAGTCCCACCGGCTGCGCGCCGCCGGGACGAACAGCGCCGAGGCCGAGCCCGTGGCCGAGGCGCTGCGCGACCCCGGGTTCGTCGCCGTCCTCACCGACCACTTCATCCGGTCCAGTGCCGTGCCCCTGGACCCGCCCGCCCCAGAACCCGTGCGCCGACCGCGGGCGGTGATCTCACAGCGTGAACTCGTCGAAGGATTCAGCGACTTCGAGAAGAACCTCACTCCGGAGCGGCTGCCGTTCGTCTCACCGGGCAGCGAGAACGACGCCTCCCCGAGGAAGCTGCTCACCCGGCTGGTGATGGCCGAGGACCGGGGCGTGCTCCTGGTGGGCCCGGCGGGCACGGGCAAGAGCCGCACCAGCCTGGAGGTGGGCCGGCTCGCGCTGGAACAGGGCTGGCGGGTGCTGCACGTCCTGCCCCGAAAGGAAAGCGAGTCGGTCACCGAGCAGATAGCCGACCAGGCCCTCGCGGAGACCACCGCGGTGCTGGTGGTGGTCGACCTGAACGAGACGAACCTCGACCTGCTGGCCCTGCGTCACCATCTCCAGCCCGAGGCCCGCCGCCGCGGCGTCCCCCTGGCCCTGCTCGCCTCCGCACGGCCCGGCTGGCTGCTGAAGGCCGATCGCGCGCTGGTGTACGAGCTGTTCGACACGGTGAAACTGCGGCAGGACGACGCGTTCCAGCGGCAGGTCACCGACAACGCGCTGCAAACGCTGGCACCCACGGCCATCCGGCAGCTGGGCAGGGACCGGATGCTCGCGGCCAGCGGCTACCGCCCCATCGTCGCGCTGCTGATCGCCCGCGAGATCGAGCGCCGGGTCAAGGCCGGGGTGCTGTCCATGCCCGAGACGGCGGGGCTGCGCGTCGGCGGTGAACTGCCCGCCTGGCTGCGCAGCCGGCTGAGCGAGGACGAACTCGCCGTGCCCGGTCGCCCGAACATCTACACCCCCGCCCGCGCCTCGCACGGCCTGGTCGCTGCGGCCGCCGCCGCGGCGGCCTGCCCGCAGGAACACGCGGAGGTGGTGGCGGCCGCGCACGCCGCGGTCGCCGGGGCCACGGGCGAGGTGCCCGCCGCCGAGGACGTCGTGGCGACCCTGGTGTCGCTGGGCTGGCTGGAGGCGAAGGACGCCGAGGACGGCGTGCTGTCGGTCGCCCACGACATCGTCGCCGACCAGCTCGTCGAGTCGGTCATGCTCCCCGAGCCCGACTCCGCGCCGGACGTCCCCGGCACCCACGCCCTGCTCGCCGGCTGTCTCACCGGCGCCCGCACCGTCGGCCGCTTCGCCGTCACCATCGGGCGGCTCGTCAACGACCTGTTCCTCGCCGGCCGGGCCGCCGCGAGCGCGGCGGTGCTCGACGCGTGGTTCACCGAGCACGCCGCCACCGTCGGCCGGCTGATGCGGCACGACTCGGACGTCGGCGGGTACGCGCTCGGCGCCATCTGCTCCGGACCGCCCTGGTCCGCCTCCGCCGTGCACAACTGGGGGCAGGTCGTCAGCCCGTGGCTCGCCGACCACGGCGCCGGTCACGACGCCCGCCATGTGCTCCACCGGGGTCTGCGCCATCTGCCCGGCGACGGCGCCCTGTTGCTCGTACCCACCGCGCTGGCGTGGCTGAAGACCCACGGGCTGACGAGCGAGGCCAACTATGTCGCGGGTCCGCTGCTCTCCCGTGCCGATCTGCCGACCGAGGCCGTGCGGCAGGCCGTCACCATCGCGCTGGCCTGGCTCGACCGGCACACCACGAACGCCGGCGCGGGCTACGTCATCAGGCCGCTGCTCGCCCGCACCGACCTGCACGCCGACGACGCCCAGCGGGTCCTCGCCGCCGCGTTCGTGTGGCTCGACCGTTACACCGCGACCCAGAGCGCCGGCTATGTGCTCAGCACCCTGCTGCCGCGCGCCGACTTGAACGCCGAGGACGCCGGGCGGATGCTGTCGGTCGCCCTCGCCTGGCTCGACCACCATGCGACCGCCCCCGACGCCGGGCACATCCTCCGGCCGCTGCTCCTGCGCGCCGACCTGGGGCAGGGCGACGTGGGGCGGGCCGTCCGGGCCGCGCTCACCTGGCTGGACCTGCACGGAATGACCGACCGGGCCACCTTCGTCCTCGCCCCGCTGGTCGTGCGCACCGACCTGGACGCCGACGCCGCCCGGCGGGTGTCGGCCGCGGCCCTCGGCTGGCTCGATCAGCACGCCACCGCCGCGGGAGCCCGGTTCGTCCTCGGCCCGCTGCTCGCCCGCTCCGACCTGGACGTCGGCGTCGGCGCCGATGCCGACGTCGATGCCGATAACGACGTCGTCGCGGCCGGGCGGGTGCTGGCCGCGGCGCTGGTCTGGCTGGAGCAGCATGCCACCGCGGCCGATGCCGAGTCGGTGCTCAGCCGACTCGTCCAGCGGTCCGATCTGGATGCCGACGCGGCCGGGCGGATGCTGGCCGCGGCGCTGGTCTGGCTGGAGCACCACGCCACCGCGGCCGACGCCGAGTTCGTCCTCAGCCGACTCGTCCTGCGGACCGACCTGGCCGCCGCCGACGGACGGCGGGTCACCCGCGCCACCCTCGTCTGGCTCGACCAGCACGCCACCGCCGAGCGGGCCAAGTACCTCCTCGGCCGCCTGCTCACGCTGTCCGACCTCGCCGAGGCCGATGTACGGCGGCTGGTCCTCGCCGCCCTTGCCTGGCTCGACCGGCACGCCGCCGACGACTCCGGGTACGTCCTCGCCCCGCTGCTCTCCCGCACCGACCTCAGCCCCGGCGACGCCCAGCGGGCGGTGACGGCCGCCCTGGCGTGGCTCGACCAGCGCGTGATCAGCGACGCCGGTTACGTCCTCAGACCGCTGCTCGCCCGGTCCGACCTCGCGGCGGCCGACGCCCAGCGGGCGATCCGCACCGCGGTGACCTGGCTCGCCCGGTACGAGACCACGCTCGGCGCCGGCTACGTCCTCAACGTCATCCTGGCCCGCAGCGACCTGACGCCCGACCAGGCCCGGCGGGCGCTCGCCGCGGCCCGCGTCTGGCTCGACCGGCACACCGCGACGCCCGACGCCGGATACGTCTTCGGCCGACTGATCGCCCACCCCGACGTGCCGCCGGGCGAAGCCCAGGAACTGCTGCCCGCCGCCCTCGCCTGGCTCGGCGACCACCTCACCGTGCCGGAGGCCCGGCACGTCCTGGACGCCCTGGACTCCCGCACGGTGCTCGGCACGGACGACACCCAGCGGTTCGCGTCGACCGTGCTCACCTGGCTCGACCACCACGCCACCACCCCGAAGGCGCAGTCCGTCCTCAACGCGCTGCTCTCCCGGAGCGATCTCACCGCCGACCACGCCCGGCGGGCCGTAGCCGCCGCGCTGCTGTGGCTCGACCGTCAACTCGCCGGCCCCGGCGCCGGATACGTCCTCAAACCGCTGCTGGCCCGTGCGGATCTGTCCGCCGACGACGCCCGGCGGTCGGTCTCGGCGGCCCTCACCTGGCTCGACGCCCACGCCACCACCCAGAGCGCCCAGTTCGTCCTGAACGCGTTGCTCGCCCGCTCGGATCTCCGCGCCGACGACGCCCGGCGGGCGCTGGCCGCCGCGTTCAGCTGGCTCGACGGGCATGTGGCCGTGCCGGAGGCGCGCTTCGTCCTCGACCCGCTGCTGGCCCGCACCGATCTCGGCCCGGAGGCCACCCGGCGGGCCGCCGCCGCGGCCGCGACCTGGCTCGGCCTCCATGCCGTCTCGCCCGGTGCCGGATACGTCCTCGTCCCCCTGCTGGCCCGCCGGGATCTGCCGACCGAGGATGTCCAGGGGGCGGTCGCGGCGGCCCTGGTGTGGCTCGACCACCATGCCACCGTGCCGAAGGGCCGGTTCGTCCTCAACGCCCTGCTCGTCCGCACCGACCTGCCGTCCACGGACGCCCGGCGGTCGGCCGCCGCCGCCCTGGCCTGGCTCGACCGGGGCGCCCTCGACCTCATCGCCGGATACGTCCTCAAACCGCTGCTGGCCCGGGCCGATCTGACCGACGAGCACGCCCGGCGGTCCGCGTCCGCCGCGCTCACCTGGCTCGACCGGTACGCGCTCACCGTCGACGCCGCCTATGTGCTCGGGCGGGTACTCGCCCGCACCGATCTCACCGCCGAGCATGCCCGGCGCGCGGTGGCCGCCGCCTTCACCTGGCTCGACGAGCACGCGGCCCTGGCGGAGGCCCGTTTCGTGCTGGACCCGCTGCTCGCCCGGCCCGAACCGGCCGAGGACGAGGTCCGGCGATCGGCCGCCGTGGCCCTCGCCTGGCTGGACCGGCACGCCACCGCCTTCGGCGCCGGATACGTCCTCAAACCGCTGCTGGCCCGGGCCGATCGGCCCGCCGACGACATGCTGCGGGCCGTGTCCGCCGCCCTGGCCTGGCTCGACCGCCACGCCGTCACGCCGAGCGCCGCGCACGTCCTGCGGCCGCTCCTCGAACGCACCGACCTCACACCCGGCCACGCCCAGCGGTCGTTCGCCGCCGCACTGCGCTGGCTCGTCGACCACGCGCCCGCCCTACGGGCCCGTTTCGTGCTCGGCCCGCTGCTGGCCCGCGACGACCTGCCCACCGGGCACACCCCGGTGGTCCGCGCGCTGGCCCTGACCTGGCTGGACGATCACGCCACCGTCGCCGGGGCGCCGATCGTCCTCAAGCCGCTCCTCTCGGATGCCGGCCTCGATTCCGCCGACGCCGCACGAGCGATCTCCTTCGCCTTCGCCTGGCTCGGCGAGCACGCGGACGCCGCACGGGCCCGTTTCGTGCTCGGCCCACTGCTGGCCCGCGACGACCTGTCCGCCGAGGAGGTCCGGCGGGCGATCGCCCTCGCCCTCGCCTGGCTGACCGAGCACGCCGCGACGGAGAAGGCCAGGACCGTCCGGGACGCGCTGCGCTCGCGCACTGACCTCACCCCCGACGAACTCCGGCACCTGCACCACCCCGCCTGACGACGGGTCATGGACGGACTCGCCGGGGGCGCGGGGACGGCGGCCGGTTCCGGTTCCGCCGCCCCCGTCGCATCCGGCGCGGTGCGACCTGTCAGGCAGACAGTCTGGAAGGCGCAGCGCGGCCTTCGGTGGATGGGTCAGGAGGGTGGGCAGCCGAACCAGCGCACCGTGTCCTTCTTGGCGATGTAACCCAGGCACCTGACGGTTCTGTCGTGCAGGGTCTTGGTCCGGTCGACCTTGCCCTCCAGATAGTCCATCTCGTGGTGGGTCTGGACAAGGGTGTCGATCTCGATGGTGTGCCAGCGGCGCTTATCGTCCGGCAGGCTGCACCCGTGGGCGAACACGTCGGTGGCCGGCCCGCTGCTGCTGAACATGATCCGTTCGGCGCGGTCGCAGTGCGCCCTGCCACCGGCGCTGGCAGTGCCGGCACCGGCGCCGAGCAGGGCCGCCGCACCTATGGTCACCGCCGTGGTAGCGCCGAGCAGGCGCTTGAGAGTGATGTTCATCGATCGTCCTCCTTGGTAACGGTGGGGAGTTGTTGTGTCGCCTGGAGTGATAATCACACTTACTGAGGGTGCCCGGCTCGGCAGCCGACGGCGCAGTCCCCCGACCTGGTGACGCCGCTGATGCCAATGCAGCAGGCGGACCCGACGGCGGATCGGTCGGCGAGGGCCATGGCGGTGGCTCCGGTGAAGGCGATGGCGCTGGCTCCGCGAGGGTCATGTGGGTGGCTCCGGCGCGAGGTGGCGGGGGGCGCCCAGCACCCGCTCGCGATGCGCGAGCACGGTGGTGCCCAAGGGGATGGAATCGGCACTCCGGCCCCGCCGGAACAGATGCCGGAATCAGCGGTGGCTCGGATGCGCAGCACGGCAAGACCGTCGCCACCGACTACGGGCAACGATGGCCGGGGTGTTGTGGGACGTGGCATGGGCGGCATGGAACGGGCCCGGACGAACCACGTCGTCCGGGCCCGCGGGCGGTGGTGAAGGCCGGTCAGAACAGGGCCTTGTACCCCTGCCAGCCGGTGGCGATCTTCGTACGGCCGCCGAAGGAGCCCTTGCCGTTGCCGTTGTTGCGCCAGAGAGTGCCGGAGGTGTCGCGGGAGACGAGGTCAGCTCTGCCGTCGCCGGTGATGTCGCCCACGCCCACGATCACGTTGTACGACGAGCCCCAGTCGTTGAAGACCTTCACGCGGCTCTTGAACCTGCCCGTCGCGGTGCCGTCGTAGCGCCACAGCTCGTTCGACTTGTCCTGCACCAGCAGATCGCCGTAGCCGTCGCCGTTGAGGTCACCCGCACCCACGATCTTCTTGTAACCCGTCCACTTGGACGCGATCTTCACCCTGGCGGAGAGCTTGCCCGTGCTGGTCGCCTTGTAGAGGTAGACGTCACCGGTCGAGGACTGGCGGGCGATCAGGTCGGCCCGACCGTCACCGCTGATGTCCCCGGGCGAGGTCAGCACGTCGTACCGGTCCCAGCCCGTGCCCAGCGAGGTGTACGCGGTGGAAGGCGTCACCGCCGCCCCGCACGCGGGCCGGTAGGCGCGCAACGCGCCGCTGCTGAACCGGACGAGCACGTCGTTGCACCGGTCATCGCTCAGGTCACCGAAGGGCACCGCCTTCACCGTCGTCGGCCACCCGGAGCCCGTTCGCTTCCCGGTGAACGTTCCCTTCCCCGTCCCGTACTGGTACGTCAGCCCGCCCGAGCCGTTCAGCGTCAGCAGCTCGCCGAAGCCGTCCGACCCGACGAAGTCGCGGTGGGCCGCGGCGGCTCCGGTGACCTTGACCGTGCCCCTCTTCGTCAGCGCCGCGCCCTGCCCGTCCGCGGGGGTGATGGTCAGCGTCCAGGTGTAGGCGCCGTTGGGCACCAGCCGGCCGGAGCCGTCCTTGCCGTTCCATGTCGGGCTCACCACACCGCGCGCCAGACCGCCGGAGAGCGTGCGCACGGCCGTACCGGCCTTATCGCCGATCACGAGCTTCCAGGAGGCCGAGGGCTTGTTCAGCCACCACTTCGGGCTCCACTGCGCGGCACCGCCCTTGACGTCCACCGAGGTGGCGACGGTGGCGTCGCGCTGGACGAGGGAGGAGACGGGGACGTCGCTCGGGGTCAGACGGATGGTCTCGTCGGAGCGGAGCTGGGCGATCACGCCGGTGTACGGGTCGACGTCCCAGGCGTTCCCCTCGAACTTCCCGGCGGTGTGCGACACGGGCGTCCCACTGCGGACGTCGATCACCTTCAGCTGCCCGGCTTCGACCGTCGCGACGAAGCCGTCGCCGAGCTGCGCCTGCTCCCAGCCGGAGCCGGAGACGAGGGTCAGGTTCCGCTTCGTGACCGTGTCGTAGACGCCCTGGCCCTCCGAGTTGAGCACGCAGTTCCACAGCAGCCACCGGCCGACCGCCTGGAAGTCGTTCAGCAGACAGCCGCGCCCGAACCACACCGGCTCGCCCCGCTGCCCGGTCAGCACGTCGACGGGGACCACGGTGTCGTTGCCGGACTTCACCCACAGGGTGGTGCCCCACATCGTCTGCACGCTCTCCGTCGTCGTGAACACCGTGCGCCCGGAGTCGAGGTCGACGACCCGGGTCTCCGCCGCTCCGGTGCTGGCGTACGGCCTGGTCAGGGCGGCGAAACGGCCACTGGCGGCGGTCGCCGACTGGTAGACGTGGGAGCTGTCGATCCGGGTGCCGGGCAGCGACTGGGCGGGCCCGAGGAGGTAGGGCTGCTGGGCGGTGGTCGTGCCGTAACCCGAGATGACCGTCCGGCCGTCACCGGTGTCGAGGAGGCGCGGGCGGCCCGCCGAGTAGTTCTCCGGCGTGATGCGGCCGCGGGTGGTGCGTGCCCCCACCGTGGGGGAGCCGATCGCGCCGGTCTCACGGGTGTGGAGATACGACCATTCCCCCTCGGGATCCTGCTCCACGGTGGTCAACCGCCCCTGGGCGAAGGTCAGTTGGGAGACAGGGTGGACGGTCTGCCGGGGATACGCGTCCGCGATCCTGCGCACGGTGACCCCGCCGCCCGCGGCGGCCTCGACGAGGGAGACACCCCATTGGTCCGGGCCGGTGCCCCCCGGCACCAGGAGCCCGCCGTCCGGAGTCGGCACGGCCTGCCGGGATGTCCTGGCCAGCAGCGTCCGTGGTGCGGAGCCGTCGAGGGGGACGGCGTCGACCCGCCAGACCGGGAGGCCGATGTCGAAGCGGCCCAGGGAGGAGTCGTACCGAGACACGACGACGGTGTCGCCGACCAGGCCCAGCACCTGCCCGACATCGGCGAGCGGCATGGTCCGCGGGGCGACGGTCAGGTCCTTGCGGGAGGCGATGTACAGAGTGCCGTCGTACCACCACACCAGGTGGGTGGCGCTGAGCGCGACAAGGTAGTGCCACGACTGCACGGCGTACGGGAGGGTCGTCAGGCGCCCCTGCTCGACATCGAGCCAGCCGGTGAAGTCGTCATCGCCCTTGCGGTACCGCACGACCTGCCCGTGCGCATCACCCAGCGACGAGGGGGACGACATGTAGATGCCGGAGGGGACGCCTGCCACCGTGCGATCGGCGACGGAGCCGTCGTCCCGGGTGTCCAGCAGATGCCACACGGGGTCGGTGCCCGGGGTTCCCGTGGTCGTGACGACCGTGGACCCGAGGGTGCTGAAGTACGAGTGCCCGTCCGGAAGCGCGACCGTGCCGACCTGGCCGGACGTCATGTCCCGCAGCGTCACGGTCCTGGCGGAGCTGTCATAGCGGGCGACGACGTCCGAGCCCGCGCCGGAACTCGTGCCCCCGTCCGAGGCCGCGGCCGACGCGTCGACGACCGTGTCGACGCCGTCGTACGTCGTCCACAACTGGCCGCGCCCATGCTCATGGCGGAGGAACCCCGAGGGCCCCGCGCTCAGCAGTCTCGTCTCGGGAACCAGGGCCGTGGTGGCCGGCACGATCACCTCTCCGGTGACCGTTTCACCGTGCGCGCTGCCGACTGTCAGCAGGCCGAAACCGAGGGCCAGGGTGAAGGAAACGGCGGCGCTGGCGCCTCGTACGAGCGCACGTCTGCCCATGCAGGACCTCTCCGGGGACGGTAGGCGAAGGCTTGGAGAGACTTGTGCGTACGCCGTTGAGCCGCAGGTCATGGACGCGCGGCACATATGACGTCCAGATACCCCCCCCAGGCAAGTGGCCGGATCGTAGCATTCGCCCTGCGCATGACCTGCGAGGTGGGGAGCAGCCCCCGCAGAGAAGCCGAACGCTCACGGCCCCGCTGAGGCATAACCGTCCACCGGCGTTCCGGCCCACATCCGGCACACGGCGACCGATCACCGCGCCCAACAACAAGGCCCAGGTCTGCGACCCGGACCTTCTCCATGGAGCGGGCGACGAGAACCGAACCCGCGTTCGCGGCTTGGGAAGCGACGGCGCTGGGGCAGCCGGATAGCTCCGACCTGGTAATACATGCTTGGGTGCGGCGCTTGGGAGCGCAGGATCGTACCGCGGTTGACCGTGGTTCACCGGCTTGAGGGCACACTATGGGCACGCCGTCGCCCCGGGGCGTGGAAGGCCCCTCTTGGTGGCCGGCGGGCGGCCGACCACTGGAAGCGAGCGTTGGCCGGAAGGGCGCCGTTGCAGTGCTCGGCCTCGCCCCTGACCACCCCCTCGGAGAACGAGGCATTCCGTTCAGCAGCAGGGCGGACACCGAGAGGGCAGCTTTCGATGTCGTCGGCGTGCCCCACGGATCGACCCCGGACGCAGAATGGATCGTCATGGGGGACAAGATGTACAAGAACGTTCGGGTTATGTCTACTCGAAGGAGCCGACCCATTGGGGTAATTTCCGGGCAGTTCGAGACGGAAAAAGGATCTCGCGTGATTGTCGAGCGTACGCATGACCCTGCCGGGCTTCATTTCCATGCTGGTGCGCCCAAGGGGGCGACGGCGGAAGAACGCGGTCGGAACCTGGTTAATTTCGGGTGGGGCAATACGGCTGACGGATATGGGACAATGGCACGCTACCGTTCGCTCGACAAACCCGGCGGGGATCATCACTTCTTTGATGCGGAATAGAGGAAGGGTTATCCAGTGGAAGCGGAAACCGAATCCCTCCTTCGGAGGTCGGGACTCGACGTCGTCGGCGTGTTCGAGCCCGAGGCGGGGCCCTCGGTCGCGGAAGCGTTCCGCAAGGTGGTGCACATCGATGCGGAACCCGTGGAACGCATCCGGAAGAACCTGGACGGTGCGGCCGGGCTTCTCAACGAGAGCTGGGCCTCCCGTGCTCGCGCCAGCGGGTTCCTGGCGGCCGACGGCTCGTTCTTGGCCGCCGCCAGCATGGCACTCGGCTGGGTCCATGTGAGGATTACCGGCCGCGTTGCGGTCTCCGCGATGGAGGACCAGCCGGGCGAACTCCTCTTCATCGCCCGGTCGCTGAGCGGTGACCTCATTCTGGCCGCCACCGTCGAGGAGAGCGAGTACTGGATCCTGGAATTCTGACGTCGATACGCGCCCTGAGTTGGGGAAGCCGGTGCCGTCGCGGACGCTGACCAGCACCACTGCGGCGGTGGTGCGCGCCCCGCCCGCTGGTCCAGACAACAAAGAACCCCCGGATCCATGACCCGGGGGCTTCTGTTGGAGCGGGTGACGAGAATCGAACTCGCGCTCTCAGCTTGGGAAGCTGAGGGTATCTAGGGCTGGCTCCGGGCCTGACCTGCGGCGGAGGGATGCAGACGCCTGGCGGACGGTCGACGGGTTCCCCGCTGTTCCCCGTGGTTCCCCGCACGATCTGGCACGCGTCTGGCACGAGTCATTCGTCGTCGTACCGCTCCAAGACCAGGCCCAGGGAGCCTTCTTCGAGTCCATTGTTCTCCTCCAGGTGGAGATGAGCGCCGTCCGGTGTACCGTCCTGGGCGAGTGTGAGGAGGTGGCCGGCCAGGGTCTTCAGCCCGGCGGCGTTGGCCTCGATGACGATCTCTCCGCCCAGGTTGCGGACCTCGATGCGTGAGCCTTCTTCCCACGTGAAGATTCTGGTGGTTCCGTCGGTCACCGCACTCACGTGAGTGGTCATCGACAGAGCAGCGCTGGGTTCAGGGGCCATGCACCAAGCATCGCGTACTCCAGGTCGACCGCGACGGCGAGAACTGTACGGCGAGATATGGGTGATGACTTCTTCGTCCCGAAGCAACTTGGGTGAGGTTGCTGCCTTGGATTGGTGCGGCTCTCGCCTGCGCCGATAGTCCGCTGGCGTTCGCGCTCGTCCGTCGTTGGGGGCTTGACCCGGGATCGTGGACACCGGTTGTTATGCGGCAGTGGTCAGAGTAACTGATCGTTGTTCGAAGGCGTTCGGGCTCATCTGGCCGAT